>NZ_JBTOLW010000008.1:0-112888 GCF_054552115.1 Pseudohaliea sp.
CGGCCCGCCGGTGACGACGACGGTGGCGGGGTCGATGCTGCCGTCGGGGTCGCTGTCGTTGCCGGTGATGGAGAAGGTGACGGCAGTGTCCTCCGCCGTGCTGGCGGCGTCATCGATGGCCACGGGCGGGTCGTTGTCCGGCGGCGGAGGCGGAGGCTCCGAGCCGTCGATGATCGTGATCGTGCCCGTGCCGTCGGCGATGGTCGCGCCTACGGGGCTGTTCAGGTTCAGGAGAGCGTTTTCGTTGCCCTCTTCGAGATCGTCGCTATTGGTCTGGACCAGGATGGTCTTCCCGGTCTCGCCGGGGGCGAAGCTCAGGGTACCGCCGACCGGGTCGTAGTCGCCCCCCACGACTGTCGCGGTGCCGTCGGCGCTGGCAAAGCTCACGGTGACCGTGCTGTCGCTGGGCGAGGACAGGGTGACGGTGACTTCGGCCGTGTCGCCTTCCACAACCGTGCTATCGCCGATGGCCAGGGTCGGCAGCTCCTGCGGGGGCGGCGGAGGCGGCTCCGAGCCGTCGGTGATCGTGAGTGTGCCCGTGCCATCAGCAATGGTCGCGCCGCCGGGGTTGCTCAGGTTCACGAAGGCGTTTTCGGTGCCCTCTGCGAGATCGTCCTCGTTCGTCTGCACAGTGACGGTGGCCGTCGTGCTGCCCGGCGCAAAGGTGACCGTGCCGCTGTTCGGGTCGTAGTCGGCGCCGGAGACCGCGGAACCGTCCGCGGTTGCGAAGGCCACGGTGACCGGGCTGTCGACGGGATTCGACAGGGTGAGCGTGAACTGAGCGGCTTGACCCTCGGTGACGGTGACGTCATCGATACTGATGCTCGGCGGTGCCGGGGTGAAGTCGTCGGTGATCTCGACGATGCCCGCGCCGTCAGCGATCACGGCATTGTCGGGTGCCGTCAGCTCGAGGTTGAGAAATTCGGTGCCTTCCTCGAGATCGTCGCTGTTGGTCTGGACCAGGATGGTCTTCCCGGTCTCGCCGGGGGCGAAGCTCAGGGTGCCGCTGACCGGGTCGTAGTCGCCCCCCACGACTGTCGCGGTGCCGTCGGCGCTGGCAAAGCTCACGGTGACCGTGCTGTCGCTGGGCGAGGACAGAGTGACCGTCACCTCGGCGGTATCGCCCTCGATCACCACGGCGTCGCCTATGGACAGGGCCGGCAGTTCCGGCGGCGGGGGCGGCGGCTCGCTGGTCGGGGTGACGTCGACGGTCACCGTGGTGGTGCCGGTGACATTGCCGTCCGGTGTGATGGCCGTGTAGGTAAAGGTGTCCTGGCCGGTGAAGCCCGGGTCGGGCGTGTAGGTCACGGTGCCGTCTTCGTTGATGCTGGCGGCGCCGTTCTGCGGTACGGAGACAGCACTGACGATGGCGCCCTCGACGAAGTCGTCGTTGTCGAGGACCGGGATGGTCACCGGTTGCTCTTCCGGCGTCGTGGCCTCGTCAGGCCGGAGGTCCGCGCCGATGATGGGTTCACCCTGCTCGACGAAGGCGCTGGCGTCCGCGCCGGAGGCGTCCCGCAGGCCGCTGAACTCGGGCGTTTCCTCGCTGATGCGGGCCAGGCGGATGAAGCTGGAGCCGGCATTGGTGCCGGCGTCCCCGCCCGCGGCGGGGGCATCGAGCACCTCGGAGAGATCGCCGTCGCCGTCGAGGGCGGCGATCACCTCGTCGAGGGTCGCTTCGCGGACTGCGGCCTCATCGGCGCTCGCGGCGAGCCGGGTGAGCATGTCGGCGCTGATCGCCAGTTCCTCGGCCTGAGCAACGACCATGGCCTCGCCCTCGGCGCTCTCGAGCTCGACGCTGCTTCCCTCGGGGGTGACCAGGGTCTCGCCCTGGCGCAGTTCGTCACCGACCCTGAGTTCGCGCAGTTCGCCCTCGGCGCTTCGCGCGTAGGCGGTGCCTTCGATAGCGGTAACGGTCGCAATAACGGCTGTAGCCATGGTGATAATCCCTGTTCTGTCAGCACGGACGAGCGGCGTGTTGGCCCGCTCCGGTTATCCATGGACACAGGATGGGGCCTGGAGCGCTTCCAGCCATCGTACCTTTGGGCAGACTTCGCTCATCGCATCAGGAATTGTGATACGCCTCACAGCCTTGTTCCGTATGGCGGGCAGGGAGGTGGTAGCAGGGCCCCGGTCAGCTTTCCTTGGCGATCGGGATGTCGTTCATGGCCAGGGCGAGCTGCACCCGGTCGCGGACGTCCATCTTGCGGAAGATTGAGGACAGATGGGCTTTCACGGTGCGCTCGGACATGGCCAGGCGCTCGGCGATTTCCCGGTTGCTGGCGCCGCCGCCCACGAGGCTGGCCACGGCGAATTCCTTGTCCGTGAGGCTGCTTACGCCGGCGGCGTCACGCGGCTCGGGGGACACCACCCGCCGTGAAAGCGAGACCAGGCGCCGCAGCAGCTCCGGCGGCATCCAGATGCCGCCTTCCGCGACGACCCCGGCGATCTCCCGGAGCTGGGCGGGGCTCGCCGCCAGGTGGCAGTAACCGCTGACGCCGCGGGAAAGCAGTGCAAAGGCCTCGCTTTCCGACGGTGCCGGGCGCATCACGATCACCCGCGGCGAGACTTCAAGCGCCCGCCGTGCCGCGCGCTCCAGGCTCTCCCGGTCGCCGATACGGCCGCCGTCCAGCCAGAGCAGGGCGCCTGCTGCGCCGTCGATCTCCGCGGCCGCGCGCGGCTCAACCAGCCGCGCCCGGGGGAAGGCTTCCCGCCAGCGGGCCGCCAGGGTGTTGCCATCAGAGAGAAAGATCTGGTCCATGAGCCTGGCTCAGCGCTCGGAAAGCGCGTACTCCTTGGCGCGGAGCACGGGCTTCATGAGGTAGGCGAGCACCGTCTTCTTGCCGGTGAGAATGTCCACTTCCGCCGTCATGCCCGGGATGATCGGCTTGTCTTCGCCGAGGCTCGCTTCCTGGGTCCGTACGTTGACCTTGTAGAAGGGGTTGCCGTCCTCGTCCAGCACCGTATCGGCGCCGATATGCTCCACGGTGCCGTCGAGGCCGCCATAGACCACGAAGTCGTAGGCGGAGAACTTCACCAGCGCCTCCTGGCCGGGCACCAGGAAGGCGATGTCGCGTGGGCGGATGCGCACCTCCACCAGCAGCGTGTCGTCCAGCGGGACGATTTCCACGATCTCCTTGCCGGGGAGCACAACGCCGCCGATGGTGTTGTAGTAGAGCTGCTTGACAGTGCCGGCCACCGGTGAGCGCACATCCGTCTGCGCGACCCGGTCGGAGAGGCCCGCCCGGGTCTCCTCGAGGGCGCTGATGCGGCTGAGGGTCTCCGTGAGGTCCTCCCGGGCGAGGTTCAGGAACTCCACGGTCACTTCCTCGACCTTGCGCTCGGCCTCCGTAATGGACGCTCGAATGCGCTGCATCTGCGCCCGGGCCTGGTCGCGCTCGCCGGCGAGCTGGTTTACCTCGCGCTCGAGGCGCAGGATCTCGACCTCGGACACGGCGCCCGAGGCCACCATCGGCCGGGTGACGGCAAGCTCCCGCTGCGACAGTTCCAGCGAGCGCGCCATCTGCCGCTCGCGGGCGGTCACCTCAGTGAGTTCCTCCCGGCGCTGGGTCAGCTGCTCGCGGGCAATCTGCTGCTGCAGGGCGAGCTGCTCGAGGCTGGACTCGTAGAGTTCCCGCTCCTCGGCGACGATCTCCGGCACGGCCTCCACGAATTCCGCCGGCGGCTCGAAGGGGGAACGGTCGATGAGCGCCTGCAGGCGCAGCGCCTTCAGCTTCAGTGCGCGGGTCTCGGCGACGTTCTCGCGCAGCGTGGAGCGGGAGCGGGTCTGGTCCAGACGCACCAGCAGTTCACCGGCCTTCACCACCTGGCCTTCGCGGATGTTGATCTCCCGGATCACGCCGCCATCCTGGGACTGGATGACCTGTACCTGCCGGGACGGGATGACTTTTCCGCTGCCGCGGGTCACCTCATCGATCTCGGCGAAGGCAGCCCAGGTGAGCAGCGCGATGACGGTGAGCGCGACGGCATAGAGAAGGGCGCGGGCGCGCAGCGGGTTCTGCTCGATCCGCGCCTGGTGCGCGTCCTGCTGCCAGTTGATGGTGTCCGCCTCGACCTCTCGCATCCAGGGCGCAAAGAGGCGGTCCACGAGGCGGCGCCCCGCGCCGGGCCGGCGTGCCGCACCGCCGTCGGTCCCGGGGATCACGGGTGGCGCCGTGTTCCGGTGATCCTCGTCCCTGCGCTCCGTGTCAGTCATTTCACTTTCCCGATGCGCCCCTGCTGCAGGGCCTCGATGACCTTGTCGCGCGGGCCGTCGGCGACGAGCCGGCCGTTGTCGATGACGATGATACGGTCGACCATGGACAGCAGCGAGTTGCGGTGCGTCACCACCAGCCAGGTCCGGCCCTGGAGATACGCCTCGAGGTGCTTGCGTACGGCGGTTTCCGTCGAGTGGTCCATGGAGCCCGTGGGTTCGTCCATGAGCAGGATCGGCGGATCGCCGACGAGGGCCCGGGCGAGGGCGACGCACTTGCGCTGGCCGCCGGAGAGCGAATCACCCCGCTCGCCGATCATCATGTCGAAGCCTTCCGGGTGGCGGTTGATGAACTCGCCGAGGTTGGCGATCTCGGCTGCGCGTACCAGCGCGCTGTCGCCCACGCCCGTGTGGGCCAGGGTCAGGTTGTCGCGCAGGCTGCCGTAGAAGAGGGTGACGTCCTGGGGTACGTAGCCGATGCGGGAGCGCAGTTCCGTGGGGTCGAGCTGCCGCAGGTCGATCCCGTCGATCATGATGGCGCCGTCGGAGGGCTGGTAGAGGCCCATGGCCAGCTTCTGCAGCGTCGTCTTGCCGGAGCCGACACGGCCGAGGATGGCGACATGCTCTCCCGGCTCGATGCGGAAGGAGACGTTTTCCAGCGAGGGCATGGCCGCGTCCGGGTAGTGGAAGCTGACGTTCCTGAACTCGATCTCGCCGCGGAACATCTCCCGGGAGAGGAACCGGGCCCCTTCGGGGCGCTCCAGCGGCGTCTTCATGACCTCGTCGAGGGACTTCAGGGCGATCTCTGCGTTGTGGTACTGGGTCAGGAGCCCCGCGACCTGCGAGATGGGCGCCATGATCCGGCCCGAGAGCATCGTGCAGGCGATCAGTCCGCCCATGGTCAGCTCGCCGGCGGTGATGAGATAGACGCCGGTGACGATGACGAACATGGTCACCATCTGCGAGGCCCACTGGGTGAGGTTAACGTTGGAGTTGGTCAGCAGCCGCAGCTGTACGCCGACGTGGCTCAGGAAGGCGGTCGCGTCCTCCCACTTGCGCTGCATGACCGACTCGGCACCCATGGCCTTGATGGAGTCGAGGCCGACGAGGCTCTCGATGAGCGTGCTGTTGCGCTGCGCGCTCGCCCGGAAGGTGGTCTCCGTCAGTTCGCGCAGCTTGCCCTGGAGGATCATGGCGTAGACCAGCACGACCGTCAGGCCCACGGCGATGGGGATCAGAAGCGGCCAGGCGATCCAGGCGATGACGGCCATGAAGATGAGGGCGAAGGGCACGTCGATCATGGTGGCGATCGTGGCGGAGGTAATGAAGTCGCGCACGGTCTCGAAGGCGCGCAGGTTGACCGCGTAGGAGCCGACGGACGGTGCGCGGTGCTCGAGGCGCATGCCGAGGACCCGCTCGAGGATGCGCGCCGACAGCTTTACGTCCACGCGCTTGCTGGCGAGGTCGAGGAAGTAGCCGCGCATGGTGCGCAGCGTGATATCGGCGAGGAGGATCACGATGACGCCCGCCGCCAGCATCCACAGCGTCTCCACCGCGTAGTTCGGTACCACCCGGTCGTAGACGTTCATGGTGAACAGGGGCAGTGCGAGGGCGAACACGTTGATGAAAAAAGCCGCCAGGAGCACATCCCGGTAGATGGGGGCGTTCTCCCGCAGCGCGCTCCAGAACCAGTGCCCCCGGTCCGTGGTCCCCGTGCGCGGCGTGCGGGCATCGAAGCGGAAGCGCGGCCGGCAGATGATCACGTCGCCGGTGGCCCGGCGCCCGAGTTCACCGGCGTCGAGCTCTACCTCGGCATCGTTCAGCTCCGGGAAGACGACCCGGGCGTGACTGCCGTCGTCACTCCAGCCGAGCAGCAGGCAGGCTTTCTGCTCCTCGAGGAGGATGACTGCGGGCAGCAGCGCCCGGTCGATGGCCGCCGGCGCGCGCTCGAGGATGCGGCTGGTCATGCCGGCGCGGCTGGCGGCCCGCTCGAACAGCGAGGGGGTCAGGCCGCTGTCGCCGAGAGGCAGCCCGGCGCGCAGCGCCTCGCGGGTCGTCGGCAGCCGGTGCAGCCGGCACAGCCCCAGCAGGCATTCCAGGAGGTGGTCTGTCTCGTCAGTCTGCACGCGGCGGCAGCTCCAGCATGGTCGAGGCCTGTCTCAGCGTAAAGGGCATAATGCATCTGTCTGGCTGGCGATCGCCAGCATAAGGGATAGAGACAGACCCGGTCACGGCTGACGGGCCTTCGGCACTCCGCTTCTGTGCCGCCGTTCACGCTTCCGGTCACGGCGCCTTCCGCGGCGGGTACTTTTCCGCGCCATTGCCGCTTGCCAGCCTGCCGGCAGCGTCCCTAGACTCGCGCCCCCGAACCGGTACTCGCTCATGGCTGCTCGCACGCTGTTTTCTCTCTGGCCTCTCTTCTTCGGCCTCCTGCTCGTGGGCCTGGCAAGCGGCGTGCAGGGCACGCTGCTCGGCTTCCGTGCGGAACAGGAAGGCTTTGCCGAAGGGCTCACGGGCCTGGTCATGTCGGCCTATTTCGCCGGCTTCCTGCTCGGCTCCGTGTGGGCGCCCCGGCTCATCGACCGGGTGGGGCACATCCGCACTTTTGCGGCCGTTTCCGCGGTGGCCTCCGTGACCATCCTCGCGCACGCCAGCTTTGTCGATCCCTGGGTCTGGGCCGCCATGCGCCTGGTGACGGGGCTGGCCTTCTCGACCATCTTCGTGGTGACCGAAAGCTGGCTGAACGAGGCGGCGACCAACGAGAGCCGCGGCCGCATTCTCGCCGCCTACATGGTCATCCTCCTCGCCGGCACGGCGGGCGGCCAGTTCCTGCTCACGCTCGCGGACCCGGGCGGTTTCGCCCTCTTCGTGCTTGTCTCGGTGCTGGTCAGCGTCGCCGCTATCCCGATCCTCATGACCGTGCTGCGAACACCGGTGATCGAGGCTACGGAGCGGGTCAGCCTCGGGCACCTGTGGTACCGCGCCAGGATGGGGGTCATCGGGCTCGTGCTGATCCAGTGGTGCGGCAGCATGGTGTACGGCATGGGCGCCGTCTACGCTGCCAGGCTCGGCCTCGATGCCGGGGAGGTCGCGCTTTTCATGGGGGCGCTGCTCGGCGGCGCTATGCTGCTGCAGTGGCCGCTCGGTCAGCTGTCCGACGTGGTCGATCGCCGTTGGGTGCTCGGTGGTGCCAGCATCCTCGCTGCTGTCGCGGCCGTCTATGCCGCGGCGGAGACCAGCGCCGGCCCGCGACTCTACCTGGCGGCCTTCGTTTTCGGCGGTTTCTGCCTGTCGCAGTACTCGCTGGTCGTAGCACTCATCCACGACCACCTGCGGCCTGCGGAGATCACGCCGGCAAGCGGTACTATCGTTCTCCTGTCGGGCATCGTTTCCGTGGCCGGCCCGCTCACCGTGTCCGTCGTGCAGGCGAGTTTCGGGCTCGAGAGCTTCTTCCTGCTGATGGCGGGGCTCCTGTTGCTCATGGCCGCGATCAGCATCTGGCGGGTGCTCACCATCCCCGCCCTGCCGGCCGAGTACAAGACCACGACCACCATGCAGGCCCCGGTGGCTGCCGTGGGCTCCGTCCTGCACCCGGAGGAGAAGGAGGTCGTCGAGGCGCCCGCAGAGGAGGGCGCAACGGAAACCGTCTTCGACGGGGTCGGCGGGGCCGCGAACGAGGCCTCCAGTAAGGACGTGGCCTGAGGCGGGTGACCAGCAGCCTAGCGGAGCAGGAACTCCTGGCGGCCGTCCCCGTGCAGCACCGCATGCTCGATAGCCAGGGGAAGCATGGCCTCGTTGATGACCTTGCGGTTGTGCAGGTGCAGCGTCAGCGGCTGCTCCTCGATGAGCCGCAGCGTATCCTCCGCACAGATACCGAAATGCCGGAAGCGGGGTTCCACGGTGCGCTTGTGCAGGATAAAACCGTGGCCCTGGCAGCCGTCATGGAGGTGTTCGGCGAGGAAACGGAAGAAGGCCGGCAGGTCGCCCACCGGCAGGAGGTTGATGCAGTCCCAGAGCAGGACGATGTCGAAGCGCTGGCCGGCGAGTTCCGGGAAGAGGGTGTCGAACTCCGCCACCGCCGCGGGCGGGCTGTCCTCGTCCTGTGGACGCTCCGCCAGGGGCCGCAGCGTATCGGCCGCGTCCAGCACCTGCAGCCGGCATGGATGGTTACTGAAGTAACCGAGGCTGTCGGCATTCGCGCGGCCGAAGTCGAGCACGCGCGCCGTGCCGAGCTTCTCGAGCCGTTCTGTCCCGAGTAGCCGCGGCAGCAGGCGGCTGCGCAGGACCCCGCTGTCGTCCCGTCGCGCGGATGCGATTCCCATCTCGCCGCTCAGGCTGCCGGGGCGGCGCTAGCTGGCTTTCTCCACGCCCGCGACACCGGCCTTTGCCTGCGGCGCGGTGTCGGCGGAAGCAGTTTTCGGCGAGGGCGATGGCGAGGGTGCCGCTGCCGCCTTGCTGCCCCCCATGTCGATGCTGCCCTTGAAGCGGCCGCCGTCCTCCAGCATGACCCGCGGGGCGCTGACGTTGCCCTGCACATTGCCGGAGGCGGTGATCACGACCCGCTCCCTGCCGGTAATGTCACCCTGTACCTCACCCTCGATGCGTACGGTCTTGGCCTCGATATCCGCGCTAACGCGCCCCGAGTTGCCGATCACGAGCTCGTTCTCCGCGAGCGTTACCGTGCCGTTGACCTCGCCCTCGATGAGGAGATCCTCCGCGCTCTCGATGTCGCCGGTGACTTTCACTTTGGATCCGATCATGGCCCTGGCCTCGCTGCTTGCTGACTGGGTGGGTGCCTTTGCCTGCACCGGTGGTGCCGCCGGCGCCGCGCTTGCTGCGCCAGGCGCGGGCTCGGCCTCGGGCCGGGAACTCTTGCGCTCGAACATGGTGCCGCCCCCTGCTGTCCTTTGCGGGTGTCTTGGGTGGGTCTATCGTGCGGGTACCGGCGCACCCGTTTCGGCCGGTGGCCCCCGATGCTAGGCCAACCCCGGGGGCAGCGCAAACGGGCTGCGTGATCCGTTCGGACCTGCGACGGAAAGCAGCGCCCCGGCCGTATCATAGGCAGGCGGACGATGATGCCGCCGGTCCACAAGGGAGGTACACCATGAAGCGGCAATTCCCAGCACCTGTTTCAGCACTCGGAGCGCTGCTCCTTGCGAGCGCGCTGGCGGTAACGGCCGTCGCCCAGCCGGGGCGCGGTCCCGGGGCGGCGGCGATGTTCGACGCCATGGATGAGGACGGCGACGGTCGCATCGGCCCGGGCGAGTTCGAGCCGCCCCGCCTGGGCCGGGGCGCCGATCAGCGCGAACAGGCCGACAGCGATGGTGACGACCGGATCAGTCGCGCCGAGCACGACGCCATGCAGGCGGACCGTGCCCGGCGCATGGCGGAGCGGGCTGACGCCATGTTCGAGGCCATGGATGCCGATGGTGACGGTTACATCACCGATGCCGAGGCCCGCCAGCAGGCTTTCGAGCGCTTCGACGCGGATGGCGACGGCCATATCACCGAGGACGAGTTCACGCGCATGCGTGACCGCCGCCCCGGCATGAAGCCGCGGCGTCCCGAGTAGGGAGCGGTGTAAGCGGCCGCCGCAGGCCCTGCCGGGCGTGGCCAGCGAGGAAGCGGCGCTCGTCGCCCGCGTCGCCGCGGGGGATGAGCATGCCTACCGGGCCCTGCTGGGGACGCACCTGGGGCCACTCAATCGCTACGCCCGGCGGATGCTCGGCGATCGCGACGAGGCCGACGACGTGACCCAGGAAGTCTTCGTGCGCCTGTGGACCGATGCCCACCGCTATCGGCCGGAGGCGGCCCGGCTCACGACCTGGCTGCACCGAATCGCCCACAACCTCTGCGTGGACTGGCAGCGGCGCCGGGGACGGGTCTCCCCGGCGGGTGATGCGCTGCCGGAGGGAGAGGCGCCCGGCCCGGACGGCACTCTCGCCGGCGCCGAGCGCGTGCGGCGGGTGCGCGCCGCCGTCGCCGCCCTGCCGGAGCGGCAGCGCAGCGCCCTGCTGCTCTGTCACTACCAGGGGCTCGGTAACCGGGAGACCGCCGAGATCGTGGGCGTCAGCGTCGAGGCGCTGGAATCGTTACTGGCCCGTGCGCGGCGGACGCTGCGCCGGGCCCTGGAGGACGAACATGGAGCTTGAGCGTTTTCAACGCCTGGTCGATGTGTACGGGGGCGATGATGCCGCCTGGCCGGCCGGGGAGCGCGATGCGGCGCGGGCGCTGCTGGCAGTGGAGCCGCGCGCCCGCGACCTGCAGCGGGCGGCACGGGCGCTGGACGAGGAGCTGGCGCTGTTCCAGGTGGCGTCGCCGCCGCCGGTCAGTCGCATCCTGGCGGCCCGCCCAGGGCCTGGTGCGGTGGAGCGCCTGCTGGCCTGGATGGTTCCCGCAGCGCCCCTGCAGTTGTGGCGTCCCGCCCTTGCGGCGATGCTGCCACTGGCCCTCGGCGTGCTCCTCGGGGCGGGGCTGCCCGCATCCCTCGAGACGGATGGCTGGGAGCAGCAGGAGCGCCTGCTGCTTGCAGCGCCGGGCGCGGGGGAAACACCATGAAGAAATCGCACTGGGTCGGCCTCGCCCTGGCGCTGTCCGTGGCGGTAAACCTGCTGGTTGGCGGTGCGCTGGTCGGTCGCCTGTTCCGTGCGCCGCCGGGGCCGCCCCCGCCCATGGCCTGGGCGCTGCGTGACCTTGACCCCGCCGTTCGTGAGACCCTCCGTCCCAGGCTGCGGGAGCGCCTTTCCGAGGCTCAGCCGGCCCGGCGAGAGCTTCGCCGCGCCTTGCAGGCCCTAGGCCATGCACTGCGAGCGGAGCCGATGGACCGTGACGCGGCATCGGCTGCGCTGGCAACGCTGCGCGAGAGCGGTGAGCGCTACCAGGCGGTGCTCCACGAGAGCCTCCTCGACATTCTCGCCGAGCTGCCGGCGGCGCGCCGCGAGGCGGCCATGCGTGCTGCGCTGCGCGGCAAGGGCGGCGCACTACTGCCCGGGCCTGGCCGGCTGCCTTCATCCAGGGAAAGCGGGGTGGACGAATAAACAGCGGCGACCCTGCGCTGCCCGACCGTAGCGGGTCCGGAAGGCCCTGTTGAGCAAAGGAAAAAAGGGCGCGGGCCGGCCGGCCCGCGCGGGGAAGGCTTACATCAGGTCGACGTCGACGGAGTAGGACACGACGAACTTGGGCTCGTCGTTGTCGTAGCCGCCCTCGGCCGCGGGGCCACCGGCGTTCGTGTCGGTGATCATGAAGCCGAAGCCGCCCTTGGACAGGCTGATGTTGTAGTCGAAGTAGCCATCGTCGGTGCCGTTGAAGGCCTCGGCGAAATCGCCGTCGTGGTAGCCCACGTGCAGGCCCATCTCGACGCCGTTACCGATCTCGAAACCGTAGTCTGCCGACAGGTAGTAGGTGCCAAAGGCCTCGAAGTCCTGGTCCGGTCCCTCGTCGGCCTCCGTGTTGGTGAGGAAGTAGCCCGAGAAGCTGAAGCCGCCCATGCCGATGGTGGCGTAGACCTCGCCGAAGTCGAAGTTCGCCTCGGAGTCGTAGTTGTAGTACAGGTAGCCGACATCGAAGGTCATGCCACCTGCCTCGAAGGCGTAGCCCGCGTAGATGTCGTGCTCGTAGGAGTAGACGTCACCGGCGCCGTAGTTAACGTTCGACGCCCAGGTGCCGACGTAGAAACCGCTGTCCGCGGCATAGTCGATACCGCCCTGGACGGCCGCCTCGTTTTCCGTTTGCGTCAGGCCGCGCCAGATATAGTTGTTGTTCACCGAGACGTTGCCGCTCAGGCTGCCGGCCTGGCTCGGGGCCGCGACGGCCAGGCCGAAACCGGCCAGCAGGACGGCAGCAGAAATGCCTTTGATTGGCTGCATGGGTTCCCTCTCCCTCTATTGTCTGTCGTTCGTGCGGTGGTCTGTCGTTGCGCCACCGTCGCGGGGTGCACAGCAGGCGCCGTGCCATAACCGGAAAAAAGGCTGACGGCTCATGGGGTTAAGGGAGTTTTCGAGGGCAAAAAAGGAACGTCCACAGCCCTGGCTGCGGCTTTATGGTGCGCGTCCGACCGCGGCTGCGTCGCTGCGCGCTATTCTGGTGCCTGGTGCCGCCGGCCGCCCCCGGGGCGGCGGCCGGCGGCTGGCGCTCAGAAGCTGTAGAAGAACTGCAGCTTGTAGAAGTCGCTGGTCGAGAACGAATCGTCGTCTTCGGTCAGGTCGGCGCCGAAGGAAAAGCGCATGCCGGCGTTGTCCTTCGCGATCTGGATGTAGGGCCCGAGCCACTGGTAGCCGTCCTGGCTGCTCACGTTCGAGCCGCCCTCCAGCGACAGTTCCTCGAAGTGCAGGCCGACGGAAAAGTAGTCGCCGAACTTTCTGCCGCCGTTGACCCAGTAATGCAGGTATTCCAGCGTGGTACCGTCCTCCGGTGCCTCGTCCCGGAGTTCGCCGTACCAGCCGGCGTACAGGTTGCCCTCCCACTCGTCGGTGTCGTAGACGAGGGTGAGGTTGGGCACGATGGCGTCGCCGACCACGCCGTCGCCGGCCGTACCCGAGGACACGAGGTTGCCGTTGGTGAAGCCGAGCTGCGGGTTCACGTACAGGTCCCCATCCATCATCTCGAAGCCGAGGCCGACGCCGAACTCGGTCCAGTTGCCCCAGTCCCCGCCGCTGCCGGCGCCCCAGGCAATGCCATAGAACGTGAGGTCGTAGCCTTTCCCGGTGTCGTAGCTGGCGCCCACGAAGGGGTTCGGCCCGAAGAAGGCATCGGTGTTGTAGGACACGGACACGCCGAGCCGGTCATCGTCCTGTGCCAGGGCGCCCTGGGCGATGCCGGCCAGGACGAGAGCGGAAGAAAAACGAACGAGCTTGCTGTTGGTCATGATCAGATCCTCAGTCACTTGTCGATTGTCATCTGTGCAGTAACGGCGGCCCGTGATCTCGCTCTTTTCTGGTTGTCGAGCGGGCTCCCGGGATCCCTCCGACCGAAGTAACGCAGAAACCATGCCAATGCTTATCAAATGGCGTTTTGCTGATAACTTAGACTAATCAACAAAAGCTCGATGGTTCGTTTTTGCACCACATTGGTGCGAATTGTTGGTGCGTCGGGCCGGGCGGTGTGCGCGGGGCCGGGTGGGCGGCTCGCCGGGGTGCACGGTGGCTTTTGCAGGCTATACTGCGCAATCACCAACGATGGAGAGCTGCCATGCGCCCGTCTGTTCTGACCGCTCTGTGCCTTTGCGGGTTTGCCGCCGCGGCACCCTTCGCTGCGCCCGACGATGACTGCGGCGCAATTGTTGCAACCACGATCGAGGAGCTGCGGGTGGCTGCGGGGAAAGCCTGGGATGGCGGGCAGGAGGCCCTGGCGCGACGTGCCGCGGCAGCCGCGTGCGTGAAAGCCCGTTCCGGCCGTTACGATGTCATGGCGAGTGAGGCGGTCGGACCGCGGAGCGCGGAGGCGGCAGCAAGGACCGGGGCGGAGGACGGGGCCTCTGCGGCGGAGGCAAAGGACGACGATGGCGGCCTCTGGCCGTTCGGCGAGTTCAAGATCAATGATGTCTCGGCATCGCCGAGCAGGAAGCCGTACGAGCGGCGCCGCCTCGACAACGACGACTGAACGCCCGTGGCGGGTGAGCCGGCCCTGTTAGGTTTTTCTGGGCCGGCGGCAGCGCCTCAGCGGCCGGCGACCAGCTCGGAGCGGTCGAGGAAGGTATCCAGTTCCCGGTTGTAGGCGGTGGCTACCTGGACCAGCTTCGAGCGCAGGCGGTTGTGCAGCATCGGGTGCAGGTCCCGGCAGGCGAGGAAGGCGTCGCCTTTGGCGATGTACGCGTTCACGGCCGCCTGGGCGGAGAGCATGGTGTTCTCACTGGCGCTGGCGCCGTCGGGAATGGCCGGCTGCGTGGCGGGCATGGTCCGCGGGCACTCGGCCCGGACCTGTGCGGTGAGCGCCAGCAAAGCACCGAGAAGCAGGGGTTGTATGAGTTTCATGGTCATCATCTCCAGCTTGGTGTCACTTCGCGGGCTGCGAAGTGTTACCTTAAGGTACACCCGTAACGTGGCCATGGATTCGGTTGATGGGCGAATTTTTGGGTCTTTTAAGGCCACTTCGAGGCTGATGGCCAGATTTGACTTTATTTGGTGTTACTCAAGGTAACGAGGCTGCGCAAGGCTGGAGAGAAGAGCCCGCCGCGCTCCCTCCGCCGTCCCCGGGTCCAGGCAGCGAAGTTCGGCGGCAACCAGCGCCCGCTCCCGGAGCAGCCGCTCGAGCACCGGGCGGGGCAGCGCGACCTGCAGCCAGTCATGAGCGCCGCCGTCGCCGGTGGGCTGGGGGAAAGGCGTCCCGGAGGCCATGGCATACTCCTTCAATGATAGTTTAAATATGATAATGTGAATCATTATCATTCGCAAGATCCCTGTTGCAGAGGCCGCCTGGTGAAGGGCACTGGCTGGCGCCGGTGCGCGCCATCGGGTAAGGTCCGTCGGTCCAAAGCGCGGGAGTCGCCACATGCGCAGGGTGCTTGTCCTCGTTTTTTTCGCTGTCTTCGGTGCCCTCACCGGTGCTATCGCCGGCTGTGCGGGCACGGGGGGCAGCAGCGCCGAGCCTGCCGACGAGCGTCTGCGGGCGCTGTACCAACGGGAATTCGCGTGGCGCCAGGCGGAGGAGGGGTATGTCCGCGACGAGGACGGCGACTGGGTGCGCGGTCCGGCCTGGCCCGATGTGAGCGCCGACGCCCAGGCGCGCCGGCTGGCTTACTGGGAGCAGGTGCTCGGTGAACTCGCGGCGATTCCGCGGGACGCGCTCAGTGAGGCGGAGCGCGTTAACGCGGCGGTCTTCGAGGAGATCGTCTCGGCGCTGGCCAGCAATGCCCGTTTTCGCACTTATGAGGCACCGCTCAACTCCGATACCTTTTTCTGGGGCAGGCTGTACCCCCGCGCTGGCGGTTTCGACGACGAGGCGGGCTATCGGCGCTATCTCGCCCGGCTGAGAGACCTGCCGCGCTATTTTGCCCAGCAGCAGGCCAACATGCGCGCGGGCCTCGCCCGGGGTTTCACGCCCCCGCAGGTCACGCTCGAGGGACGCGAGCGATCGTTGCTGCCCTACCTCGCCGGGGGGCGCGCCAATCCGTTCTGGACGCCGCTCGAGAGCCTGCCGAGACAGCTCGACGACGCAACCCGCGAGGCCCTCCGGTCCGAGGCGCTGGCGGCGATCGACGAGGCGGTGGTGCCGGCCTACCGCGAGCTGCTGACATTCATGCGCGAGGTCTACCTGCCCGGTGCCCGCCGCAGCCTCGCCGCCCGGGACCTGCCCGATGGTGAAGCGTTCTACAGGGCGCAGATCCGTCGCTTCACGACCCTCGACCTCGACCCGGAGACGATCCACGAAACGGGCCTTGCGGAGGTCGCGCGCATCCGCGCGGAGATGCTCGAGGTCAAGGCCGCCGCCGGCTTCGACGGCGACCTCGCCGCGTTCATCACGTTCCTGCGCACGGATCCGCAGTTCGTCGCCGAGACCCCCGAGGAACTGCTGGGCGTGTCGGCCTATGTCGCCAAGCGCATGGATGGATACCTCGACGAGGTGCTCGGTTTCCTGCCGCGGCGGCGCTTCACGATCCGCCCGGTGCCCGATTCCATCGCGCCGTTCTACACCGGTGGAAGGGGTGGCCTCGAGGCGTGCCTGATGAATACCTACGATCTGCCCTCGCGACCGCTCTACAACATCCCCGCGCTGACCCTGCACGAGTGCGCCCCGGGCCATGCGCTCCAGGCAGCCATTGCCCTGGAGGCCCCGGGCGATATCCCGGAGTTCCGTGCCCGCAATTACTTCTCCGGCTACGGTGAGGGCTGGGGGCTCTACACCGAGTGGCTGGGCAAGGAACTGGGCATCTACCGCACGCCCTACGAGGACTTCGGCCGGCTCTCCTACGAGATGTGGCGCGCCTGCCGCCTGGTCATCGACACCGGCGTGCATTATTTCGGCTGGAGCCGGGAGGAAGCACTGGACTACCTTGCACGGCACACCGCGCTGTCGACGCACGAGGTGACCACGGAGGTGGACCGCTACATTTCCTGGCCCGCGCAGGCCCTGGCCTACAAGCTGGGCGAGTTGCTCATCCGCGAAAAGCGCGCCAGGGCGGAAGCAGAGCTGGGCGCTGCTTTCGATCCGCGTTACTTCCACGACGAGATCCTCAGGCTGCGTTCAGTGCCCCTGTCCGTCCTCGAGGAGGCGCTGGATGCATGGATCGCCGCCGGCGGCCCGGACCCCTACAAGGATGCGCACAGCAACGAGCCTGTGCCCGGTAAGTCCTGACGCCTGCCGCAAAAAAAGCGGTATCATAGGCGCACGCTAATAATCGTTAATGACCGCGGCGAGTGAACCCGCAAGGCTCGCCGCGGTCTTCCCTATTCCCGGTTGCCTTGCGGCCTACAGTGGAGGCGCGCCCCGGTGGGTGCGCGGAACAAAGGAGACCATGAAGAAGATCCTTGCAGGCTTCGCCGGCCTCGCGCTCATCGGCGTCATCGCCTGGCCCAGGGTGGCACCGTTACTGCACGAAGAAGCCGCCTCACCCGCCGCCTCGAAGGCTGCGCCCGCCGTGCGCACGGTACGCCTGGAGCCCCGGCCGTTCGAGAGCACGCTGACCTTCAACGGCACGCTGCTGGCCGACAAGGCCATAGACCTCAAGAGCGAGCTGCGCGGCAAGATCGACCGTATCGCCTTCACCGACGGCCAGCAGGTAGCCGCGGGCGACCTCATCGTCACCATCGAGTCGGGCGAGCTGGCGGCGGAACTCGAATCTGTGCGCGAGCAGCTCGTCCTGGCCGAGACCAACGCGGAGCGGCTGCAGAGCCTCTTCGAGCGCGGTTCGGTGACGGCGAGCGAGCGCGACGACGCCGTCAGTCAGCGCGAGGTGCTGCGCGCGGAAGCGCGCCGCCTGCGGGTGCGCCTGGAGAAGACGCGCATTATCGCGCCCTTCGCCGGCACCCTCGGCCTGCGCCGGGTCAGCCCCGGGGACCTGATCGAGGCGGACACGCTGATTACGACGCTGCAGACGGTCTCCGACCTGAAGGTCGACTTCAGTGTGCCGGAGCGCTACCGGGCGCTGGTCAACCCGGACACGAAGCTCTCCCTCTACGTGGCCGGCTACGAGGACCCGTTCACGGCCCGGGTGCGGGCCATCAGCCCCCGCGTTGACCTGGCCACGCGCACGCTCACGGTGCGCGCCGACGTCGCCAACCCGCAGCGCAAGCTGCTGCCGGGAAACTACGCGCGGGTCGAACTCATCAGCCGCAATCCCGATGCGCTGCTGGTGCCGAGTGTCGCCGTGTTGCAGAGCCTCGAGGCCATCAGTGTGTTTACCGTGGAGGACGGCCGGGCGGTGCGCCGGACCGTCGAGACCGGGGAGCGGAGTGCGGCGCAGGTGGAGATCCTGCGCGGCCTGAAGCCCGGTGACGAGATCATCACCTCCGGTATCCAGAGCGTCCGCGACGGCCAGGCGGTCGACGTCCGCAATATCCCGGGCGTCGGCTGATGCGCCTCCACGAGCTGTCTATCCAGCGCCCCGTGCTGGCGATCGTGCTGTCGACCGTCATCGTCGTTTTCGGCTTCATTGGCCTGCGCGAGCTGCCGGTGCGCGAATTCCCCCTTGCCGAGCGGCCGATTGTCAGCGTCCAGGCGAGCTACCCGGGTGCCAACGCGACGGTGATCGAAAACCAGATCACCGAGCCGCTCGAGGAGGAGATCAACTCGGTTTCCGGCATCCGCACCATGACGGCGGTCAGCCGGGAGGGGCGCAGCACCGTCACCGTGGAGTTCGAACTCGGCGACGATCTCGACCGTGCTGCCAACGATGTACGCGACCGTGTCGCTGCCGCCATGCGCCGCCTGCCCGACGACGCCGAAGCGCCGACGGTGGAAAAGGCCGACGCGGAGGGCGACCCCATCGTCTTCCTTAACATCAGCAGTGAACAGCGCAGCCTTCTCGAACTCTCCGCCCTCGCAGACAACCTGTTCAAGGCCCGCTTCGAGACCATCGATGGTGTCGGCAGGGTCGATATCTGGGGAGACAAGGAATACTCCATGCGCCTGCGCATGGATGCCAACGCCCTGGCCGCTCATGGTCTCACGGCCATTGATGTCCGTGAGGCCTTCCGCGCTGCCAACGTCGAGCTGCCCACGGGCCGGGTAGAGGGCGACAGTATCGACCTCAACATCCGCACACTGAGCCGCCTCGGCGATGACCCGCGGGAGTTCAACGACCGCGTCATCAAGCGCGACGGCGACAACGTGGTGCGCTTTCGTGACGTGGGCTACGCCGAGCTGGCGCCGCTCAACGAACGGACGCTGTTGCGCCGCGATGGCGTGACCATGGTCGGGGTAGTGCTCCGGCCGCAGAGCGGCGCCAACGAGATCGCCATCGCCGACGAGTTCTACCGCCGGCTGGCGATCATCAAGCGCGACCTGCCGCCGGATGTGAAAACGGCGATCGGTTTCGACATGAGCCGCTTCATCCGCGCGTCGATCCAGGAAGTCATCCAGACGCTCTTCGTGGCGTTGCTGCTCGTCTGCATCACCATTTACCTGTTCCTGCGTGAGTGGCGGACGACCCTGATCCCGCTGGTGACCATTCCCATCGCCCTGACCGGTACGTTCTTCGTGCTCTACCTCGCCGGTTTCTCCATCAACGTGCTGACGCTCCTCGGCCTGGTGCTGGCCATCGGCCTCGTGGTGGACGACGCGATCGTCGTCGTGGAGAACATCTACAAGCGTGTCGAGCGCGGCGAGGCGCCACGGGAGGCGGGCTTTGCCGGCGTCAAGGAGATTTTCTTCGCCATCATCGCTACCACGCTCGCGCTGGTGGCCGTGTTCGCCCCGCTGATTTTCCTCGGCGGCCTGACCGGCGTGCTGTTCCGGGAATTCGGCGTGACGCTGGCCGCGGCGGTGGTGATTTCCTCCTTTGTCGCCCTGACCCTGGCGCCCATGCTCTGCAGCCGGCTGCTCAAGAACCGCGCGCAGCACCCCGCCTTCTACCGCGCCACGGAGCCGCTGTTCGAGGGCATGGCGGAGCGCTACCGCAGCGCCCTGCATGGCTTTCTCGCCCGGCGCTGGCTGGCGCCGCTGGTCATTCTCGCCTGCGTTGCCCTCATCACCGTGCTCTACCGCGCGCTGCCGGAGGAGCTCGCGCCCCTGGAGGACCGGGGCCTGCTCGTCCTCAATGCCGATGGGCCGCAGGGCGCGGGCTTTGACTACATGTTCGACGCCATGAACGAGGTAGACCAGGCGGTACGCAATGCCATCGGAGACGCGCTGGAGGCGACCATCACCGTGACCTCCCCGGGCTTCGGTGCATCGACGACGACCAATACGGGTTTCTCCCGGGTAATCCTCAAGGACGCCGACGAGCGGGAGCTGTCGCAGCAGGAAATCGTGCCCAGGCTCGAGAAGGGCTTGTCGGAGGTCAGCAGTGTGCGCACCTTCGTGCGCCAGCCGGCCACCATCAACACCGGTGGCCGCGGCCTGCCCGTGCAGTTCGTGGTGCAAAACTCGGACCTGGAGAAGGTCCGCGAGGTGATCCCCCGCTTCCTGGACGAGGCCCGCTCGCGGCCGGAGTTCAGCTTCGTGCAGGTGGACCTCAAGTTCAACCAGCCGGAGCTGGTGCTGGAAATCGACCGAACCCGCAGCGACGCCATCGGGGTCAGCGCCCGGGAAATCGCCGATGTGGTGCAGGCCTCGCTCTCCGGGCAGCGCTATGGCTATTTCCTCAAGGATGGCGAGCAGTACGAGATCATCGGCCAGATGCTGCGCGAGGCCCGCAACGACCCCGGTGACCTCTCCCGCCTGCTGGTTCGCGGCGCGGACGGCACGCTTATCCCGGTTGATAACCTCGTCACCCGCAGGGAGCAGAGCTCTGCGCCCGTGCTCTACCGCTTCAACCGCTTCACGGCCGCGACCTTCTCCGCAAACCTGGCACCCGGGTACACCCTGGGGGATGGCGTCCAGGCCATGCGCGAGGTCGGGCAGAACGTGCTCGATGACAGCTTCAGCACCGACCTCGATGGCCAGTCCCGGGAACTCGTGGAAACCGGGAGCAGCCTGCTGTTCGTTTTCGGCCTTGCCCTCCTGCTTATCTACCTGGTGCTTGCCGCCCAGTTCGAGAGCTTTCGCGACCCGCTCGCCATCATGCTCACGGTGCCCATGGCGCTCACCGGCGGGCTCATGGCCCTGTGGTATTTCGGCCAGACCCTCAACATCTTTTCGCAGATCGGCCTGATCATGCTCATCGGCCTGGTGACCAAGAACGGGATCCTCATCGTCGAGTTCGCCAACCAGCGCCGTGCCGCGGGACTGTCCATTGCCGAGGCGGTGGAGGACGCGGCCGCGGCCCGCTTCCGGCCGATCCTGATGACCACCATGTCCACGGTCCTCGGCACGCTGCCCATCGCCCTGGCCATCGGTGCCGGCGCCCAGAGCCGTATCCCGCTGGGCCTGGCGGTCATCGGCGGTATGCTGGTGGGCTCTTTCCTGTCCCTGTTCGTGGTGCCGGCGGCCTACCGGGTGCTGGCCTCCAGGCTCGCGCCGGAACCTGCCGCCGCCGGCGCGGAGCCGGCCGGCGGTGCCGGCGGCGCTCTACCGGGGCCCGCCCGTCAAAGGCAGGATTGATGTCGCGCCGCCATCGGCTATGATGGCCGCGCCTTTTCCGGAGACCTCGCCATGAATCGACGCCTTTTCATTACCATTCACCTGTACCTGTCGTCCTTCTTTGCTGCCGCGGTGCTCCTCGTCGCCATCAGCGGCGGGCTGTACCTCGTGGGCGTGAAGGGGGAGATGGCCGAGACGGTGGTGGCGTCGCTGCCGAAGGCCGGCCGCGGACCGCTGGAGACCCTGAGCAAGGCCGACATGCAGGCACTGCTCGCGGACGCCGGCGTGGAGGGTTTCGACTTCGATTACGTGCGCCAGAGCGGCAAGCGGGCCTATACGCGGCCGACTTCCCGCACCCACTACCTCGTCGATGCGACGGGGCCCGCGGTGGACATCGTGAAACGCGAGCCGGACCTGCAGGCGCGCATGATCGAGCTGCACAAGGGCCACGGCCCGACGGTCTTCAAGACCTTCCAGAAGGTCTTCGCCCTCGGCATGGTGTTCATCATCCTTAGCGGCCTCTGGCTGGGGCTGACCGCGCCGCGGCTGGTGCGTAACACCACGATCTCCTTCGGCGCGGGGCTCGCGCTGTTCCTGGTGCTGGTGCTGGTCTAGGACTGCGGACAAAGCTCCGGGAAAGCCGCGGCGAGCGGCGCTTCGCGGACAAAGCCCCGAAGGGTGGCGGCGAGTTCCCCACCGGGGGTCATCACCAGGGTCCAGGGCGTGGCCGGCACCTCGCCTGTCAGCGCCAGCAGCGCCGCGCTCGCCCGCGTGCCGGGAAAGGTCACCTGGGCGCGACGCAGCTCACGGCGCAGGGCGTCGTTGCGCCCATTGATTCCCACGGCAATCGGCTGCAGGCCCTGGCCGCAGCGCGCCTGCAGCCGTTCCAGTGTCCTGAGCTGGCGGTAGCACCACGCGCACTCCGGCTCGAAGAAACTGAGCAACAGCACATGCCCGCGATAGTCTTCGAGTGCCAGTGCGCCTCGTGCCTCCAGACGTTCCAGGGAGAGGTCGTAAAGCCCCGCGGCCGGCGTCGCCGCGGCGGCGAGCAGGCAGAGCGCCAGCAGGCAACCGGCGCCTGCCCGCCCGCGCCTAGCGGAAGCTGTACTTGATGCCCGCATAGGCTTCCCGGCCGCGCAGCGGCCCGAAGATGTAGGCGACATCGAAGGCCCCGCCGTCGTAGAACAGGGGCGTCTGCGCGTCCTCTGCCTGGGTATAGCCCAGCAGGTTGCTGGCGCCGGCATAGACCTGCCAGCGCTCGCCGATCTCGCGCGCGATGCGCAGGTCCACGGTCCAGAAGGCCTCGGCGTCGGTGTCCATGGGCAGCGTGCCGGCGGCGTCAAAGGTGGGTCTCCGCGGGGTGCCGTAGGCAGCGAGGTCGCGCTCCCCGACCCAGGTGGCGCTGGCGAAAACATCCCAGCCGGCGGCCTCCCAGTCGGCGGTCAGCGTCAGCCGCTCCTCCACCGGCACCACGCCGAAGGCCGCCTTGAAGGCCGCGTCGTAGTCGACGGTCTCCAGGGTGGCGGCGAGGCTCAGGCGGTGGTCGACGCGCCAGGTCAGGGCGACGTCTGCGACCAGCACTTCGGCGTCGTCATCGAGCTGTGTGAGCACGGGCACGCCGGCCTCCGTCTCATCCAGCGCCGCCAGGTTCTCCACCTGCGTCCAGGCGAGGCCGCCGCTCGCTGACAGGCGCTCACCCTCGAAACTGAGCGTGTAACTCGCGGAGTTGGAACGCTCGAGCTCGTCGATGTCGATGAAGAAGCCGACCTCGGCGTCGAGGATGCCGTGGTCGCTCTCGAAGAAGGACAGCGGCGCACGGAAACCACGGCCAGCGGAGAGCCGCGAGGTCCAGTGCATGTCGTGCGTGTAGCGAAGGTCGAGGCGCGGCGCGAGGATGTCGTCATTGATTTCCGTGCCCGGCTTGGCCGGGTCGACGAAATCCGCCTGCACGCTGTCGTAGCGAAGGGCGGCGGCGATCTCCAGCCGGTCGTTTACGTTCCAGGTGTCCTGCAGGTAGAGGCCGTAGACATCGTAGTCGAAGCTGTCGGACTCGAAGTCGGGGCTCGTGCTGTTGGTCTCCGAACGCAGCTCCTCGAGCCTCGCGTCGGTGCCGAAGGTGAGCAGGTGCGCGTCCGAGAGCGCCCAGTGGGCACGGGCGTCGACGAAGCGCATCTCGTCCTCGGCGTTGTAGATGAAGCCCTCGTAAAAGGAGTCCTGCTCGTGTTCGTTCCAGGACCCGGTGAGGGTGACGTTCAGTTCGGGGCCGAACTCGTGCA
This sequence comes from Pseudohaliea sp., assembly GCF_054552115.1. Classification (NCBI taxonomy): domain Bacteria; kingdom Pseudomonadati; phylum Pseudomonadota; class Gammaproteobacteria; order Cellvibrionales; family Halieaceae; genus Pseudohaliea; species Pseudohaliea sp. The sequence continues at coordinate 23,104 of NZ_JBTOLW010000008.1, forward strand.
GCCAGCTGGCGTAGAGTTCTGTGCGGGTCGTGTCGATCCACTCGGTGGTTTCCCAGGGACGGCCGATATAGCGGTTGCGGACGTCGCCGCCCGCGAACAGCTGCTCCGACGCGAAGTCCGGGTCGGCCAGGTAGTCGGCGAGCACCGTGTCGATAGCGCCCTTGTGCGGGCCGCCGAAAATCTCCGAGGCGACCCGGCTCACGCGCACTCGCAGGTTGTCGCTGTCGCCGAAATCCTGCGACAGGTAGGCGGTGAGCGACTGGTGCGTGGTCTCCGGGCTTTCGCTGACGCCGTTGTCGTCGCCGTCGTACTGCTCCCGCTCCAGCAGCTGGCCGCTGAGGGTGACGCGGGTCGCTTCGCGGTCGGTGATGCCCGTGGCCACGGCGCTGGCCTTGCGGTAGCCAAGCTCACCGCCGGCGATGTCGAGGTCGAGGTCGTTGCCGGTCGCCTCGCGCGTAACGAGGTTGAGGGAGCCGCCGATGGCTTCCGGCGCGATCAGCGAGGCGCCGCTGCCCCGGGCGACCTCGACCCGCGACAACCCGGCAGCGGCCGCGGCATCCAGGCCGTAGAAGCCGGACATCATGGTATGCGTGGGGATGCCGTCGGTAAGCACCGTGGTGTGCTCACCGCGCAGGCCGTTGAGCATGACCCGCTTGACGCCGCACATGGAGCACTCGTTGTTGACCCGGACCCCGGGCGAGTAGGCGATGGCCTCCGTCAGGATCATGGCGTTGCGCTTTTCCATGTTGATCGCGGAGACGACCTCGGTTTTCTGGATCACGTCCTTGAGCATGCCGGCTTCGTAGAGACGCTCGCGCACGCCGGTTACGGTCACCTCCTCGAGGACAGCTTGCGGTGCGTCCGCGGTAGCAGCGGCCGCAGTGAATGCCAGTGCGCTGACGGCCAGGGAGAGCAGCGTTCGTTTCATGGGCTTTACCTCGAGTGAAGAGCGTGACAGCGAGATATTCCCGCACACTCCGTGAGGATACCATGATGCAAATCAAAATCGTTCGTATTTGTATGAGTTGTGTGAGTATGCCGCCTCGGCGCCAGCGTGCTCCGCGATGACGGCCAGAAAAGCCGGCCCGTAAGCCTCGCGCTTGCGCTCACCCACACCGCTGATCGCCCCGAAGGCCTCCAGGTCCTGCGGCTGCTCGAGGCACAGCGCCTGCAGCGTCCGGTCGTGGAAGATCATGTAGGGCGGCACGCCCTGCGCCTTTGCCAGTTCCGTGCGACAGGCGCGGAGCGCCTCCCAGAGCGCCGGGTCGACGTCCGCTGCCAGCGCTGTCGCCGTGCGTGCCGGGCTGCGTCGGGCGGCGCCCCTGCCGCGGTTGTCCTTGCGCAGGGGCAGGGTCTCTTCCCCCTTCAGCAGCGGCCGCGCCTTCTCGCGCAGGCGCAGGGCGCCGTAGCGTTCGAGGTCCACCGCGAGGTAGGCGCTGGCGACCAGCTGCCGGAACACGCTGCGCCACTGGTTCACGTCCAGGGCGCTGCCGACGCCGAAAGTGGGCAGGTTGTCGTGGGCGAACTGCCGCACCTTGTCGCTGTCGACGCCCCGGAGCACGTCCACCAGGTGGCCGACGCCGAAGCGCTGCCCGGTCCGGTACACCGCCGACAGGGCCATGCGCGCCGCCTCGGTGCCGTCCCAGGTGTCTACCGGTTCCAGGCAGGTGTCGCAGTTGCCGCAGGGCTCAGGGAGCTCCTCGCCGAAGTAGGCGAGCAGCGCCTGGCGCCGGCAGCCGGTGATCTCGCACAGGCCGAGCATGGCGTTCAGGCGCTGCTGCTCGGCGCGCTTGTGTGCCTCGCTGCCCTGGGACGTATCCATCATCTGGCGCAGCTTCATCACGTCCTGCAGGCCGTAGACCAGCCAGGCGTCGGCCGGCAGCCCGTCGCGGCCGGCGCGGCCGGTCTCCTGGTAGTAGGCCTCCACCGTCTTCGGCAGGTCCAGGTGCGCGACGAAGCGCACGTCCGGCTTGTCGATACCCATGCCGAAGGCGATGGTGGCGACCATCACCAGCCCCTCCTCGCGGAGGAAGCGGGCCTGGTTGGCAGCGCGTTCGGCGCTGTCGAGGCCGGCGTGGTAGGGCAGGGCGTCGAAGCCCTGCTGGCGCAGCCACCGTGCGGTCTCGTCCACCTTGCGCCGGGACAGGCAGTAGACAATGCCTGCGTCCTGCGGGTGTTCGTCGCGGAGGAAGCGCAGCAGCTGCTGCCGCGGGTTGTCCTTGAGGGCGATGCGGTAGCGGATGTTGGGGCGGTCGAAGCTGGCGATGAACGGGCGGGCGTCCTCGAGGCCCAGGCGGCGGGCGATTTCAGCGCGGGTGCGGTCATCGGCGGTGGCAGTGAGGGCGATGCGCGGCACGCCCGGGAAGCGCTCGGCCAGGATGCTGAGCTCCAGGTAGTCGGCGCGGAAGTCGTGGCCCCACTGGGACACGCAGTGTGCTTCGTCGATGGCGAAGAGGGCGATGGCTGCCTCGTCCAGCAGCGCCTGGGTCCGCGGCTGCAGCAGACGCTCCGGGGCCACGTAGAGGAGGTCCAGCTCCCCGTCGCGTAGCGCCCGCTCCACCGCCGCGGCACCTGCCGGATCGAGGCTGGAGTTCAGGTAGGCGGCGCGCACGCCCAGCTCGCGCAGGCCGTCGACCTGGTCCTGCATGAGGGCGATGAGCGGCGAGACTACGACCCCGCAGCCCGGGCGCACCAGCGCCGGCAGCTGGTAGCAGAGCGATTTGCCGCCCCCGGTCGGCATGATGACCAGCGCGTCGTCGCCGGCCAGCAGCGTCCCGACGATCTCTTCCTGGGGCGGGCGGAAGCTGTCATAGCCGAAGACCGCCTGCAGGGTGTCCCGGGCGGTACTCACTGGCTGTGGAAGGCCACTGCCGGTATGCCCCTCTCAAGGGCACCGAAGAAGTCGCGCAGGGCGTCGGGATCACCGCTGAGCTCGGCGCCCCCGGTGAGCAGGGCCCAGCGCAGGTCCGCCTCGCCGAGGAGTACTTTCTTCAGCGTATCGGACGCCAGCGTGAGCGTGGCATCGGCGCGTGCCAGCGCCGCTGCGGAGGGCGAATCGTCGCGGTGCAGGACGGCGTTGCGCAGGGTCAGCAGCCAGGCCGCATCACGGTCGGCGAGCACGAAGGCGACCTGCAGGCGCCGGTCGCCGATGCGCTTGGCGGCCACCCGGTAGCGCATGGCATCGAGGAGCACGGGGATGGAGAGGTCACTGCCGCGGGCGATGTCGCGGATGGTTTCGGCGAGATCCTGCGGGTCGATACTGCCATCGAGCTCGCCTGCCCCGGTGAGGTACCAGTTGCGCCACTGCGGGTTGGTCTCGGCGTAGCCCAGGGTGCGCAGGGCGGCGGCCTTGAGCAGCCGCGCTTCCTCGTCGGCCGGGTCCCGGCGCAGGGCCAGGGTGGTGAGCTCGGCGCACCACTGCGGGTCGCCGTCGGCGAGCGCTTCCTGGGCCTTGCGCAGGACCCGGTCGCGCCCGCCCATCAGGGCGACCAGCCGTTTGCCGCGCTCCGCGGGCGCCGTGCGCCGGAACTGGGTCGCATCGCCTTCGTGCACGCCGAGGTAGCCGACGAACTGCTGGGCCGCGTTGTACTGCGGCGTGCCGTACATGGCGCGGGTGTAGGGGTCGCGGTCGAGGAAGGGCGGCAGCGCCTGGAAGCGCGCGCTCAGCTGGTCCGGCGTTTCGCCCTTGAGCATGAAGCGCACGGCCTGGTCGTGCAGGTAGAGAATGGCGTCGCCGTGGGTCTCCACGACAGACGCAATGGCCTCCCGGCCGACGATGGGCCCGGGCAGGTGCGTGCCGAGCAGGTACTCCACGTCGAACTCCAGGGCCCGCCGGCCGGCGGCGGCCCACTTCCGCGCATCGCGGAACTTGGCGCCGCGGATCGTGTACAGGTTGGCGAGCGCCGGGTACAGCTCATCGCCGAGCAGGACCACGCGGTGCGCCGGCAGGTACAGGCCGATCTCGCTGGCCGCTTCGCCGCCGGTGTGGAACAGCTCGAAGTCGACGCCGCCGGCGCTGAAGCGTCCATCGGCCTCGACCAGCCGGTTCGGCGGCAGGTAGCCGCGGCTGCCGCCGACGAACTGGCGGCCGCAGCACCCCTGGTGCACGTTCTCCTCGGGGGGGAGTGCGGCGCCGAACATGTACATGGCGCGCAGACCCATGATCGGGCCCACCACCTCGTTCTCGTCGCGGTACTCGTCGATGAAGTTGTGCCATGCGTACACCGGCAGCTCGCCGCTCGCTACCCGGGCCGGGTCCACCAGCTGGTCCGTGCCCGAGACGTGGTCCACGTGATGGTGCGAGTAGACGATGGCGGCGATCGGCTTGTCGCTCACGCTGGCGATGGCCTTCGCGAGCAGCCGGCCGTGGGCCCGGTTCACCCCGGTGTCGTAGACCACCAGCCCCTCCGGGCCCTCGATGACGATGCTGTTCGCGGCCCAGCCGCCGAGGTTGCGCAGCAGCCACACGGGGGTCTCGCCAACCCGGCTGACGTGCGGGGTGAAGTACTCCTTGTGGGCCAGGAAGTAGTCCGGGAAGCTGCGCTCCACCGCAAGCAGGGACCGGTCCAGCTCGAAGGGGGTGTTATCGGCAGCGGGGTCTTCAGGCGCGTCGCCGACCGGGTCCCCGGACTGGCCGCAGGCCGCGAGCAGGACGGCCAGGGCCAAGGTGGTGAGCAGTCGTTTCATGGCTGGGGTCCTCGGGCCGGCGCGCTCCGCATGGTACCGCAGTGGGGGGGCGGCGCCACCGTCATGGTTGGCCAATGACGGTGTTTCAGAGCGTGTTGATCCAGCCCCGTGATGCGCACTGTCGGCACTCATCAACGTTGACAAACGACGTTCCCGCGGAAACGCGGAGTAACTGCTCACTCGCCCCGGAATCTGCTAGCTTGAGAGGTGTCGAGACGAGGGATGGACCCGGTATGGCGCAGTTCGAACAACTCCGCGACCTGGTGGATGCGGGCGGTTATCTCCCGGCAGAGGCCGTGGTGCAGCGCTCCGCGGGGATTTGGCGGGCGGATCACCTGGAGGCCGGGGCCCTGGTGCGGCCGCGGAGCACGGAGGACGTGGCCCGGGTGCTCGCCTGGTGCAATGAGCACGGCGTGAGCGTGGTTGCCCAGGGCGGGCTCACGGGGCTGGTGCACGGCGCCGATGCGGGGCCGGAGCAGGTGATCCTCTCCCTGGAACGGATGCGCACCATCGAGGCCATCGACCCGCGGCAGCGCACGGCCACGGTGCAGGCCGGCGTGACGCTGCAGGCGCTGGAGGAGGCGGTTGACGAGGAGGGGCTGCTGTTCCCGCTGGACCTCGGGGCCCGCGGCACCGCCACCCTCGGCGGCAACGCGGCCACCAACGCCGGCGGCAACCGGGTGATCCGCTACGGCATGATGCGGGACATGGTGCTGGGTCTCGAGGCGGTACTCGCCGACGGTACCGTGGTCTCGTCCATGAACCACCTGATCAAGAACAACACCGGCTACGACCTCAAGCAGCTGTTCATCGGCTCCGAGGGCACGCTCGGTGTCATTACCCGCCTCGTGCTGCGGCTGCGGGAAAAGCCCGCCACCCGGTCCATGGCTCTGGTCGCCGTCGATGAGTTCGACAAGGTGGTGGCCCTCCTGAAGCACATGGACCACGGCCTCGGCGGTTCCCTCTCGGCCTTCGAGGCGCTGTGGCAGGATTTCTACCGCCTGGTGACCTCGCCGCCGGCAAAGGGGCGGCCGCCGGTGGCGCAGGCGTACCCCTACTACGTGCTCCTCGAAAGCCAGGGCGCCGAGCGGGAACTGGACGAGGCCCGCTTCCAGCGCGCGCTCGAAGGTGCTTTCGAGGCGGGGCTCATCGCCGATGCGGCGGTGGCGCAGTCGGAGGCTGATTGCCAGGCCTTCTGGGCCCTGCGCGACGATGTCGAGCAGACGATGCACGGCGGCCTGCCGGTGATTTTCGATGTCTCCCTGCCGGTGGGCGCCATGGAGGCCTACACGCAGGCGCTGCCGGCGTCGCTCGAGGCGGCCGTCGGTGAGCACCGGCTGTTCATCTTCGGCCACCTCGGCGACGGCAACCTGCACGTGATCGTGCAGGTGGCGCCGGAAGCTTACGAGCGCCTGCGGCCGAAGGTGGAGCAAGTGGTCTACGCGCCGCTCGAGGCAGTGGGCGGGTCCGTCTCCGCGGAGCACGGCATCGGCCTCGAGAAAAAACCCTGGCTCGGGCTCTCGCGCTCGCCGGTCGAGCTCGCGCTCATGCGGCGCCTGAAGGGGGCCCTGGACCCGCGGGGCATCCTCAACCCCGGCAAGATCCTGTGAGCGGGGCGCCTGGCGGATGAAGGCGCTGCTGCAGCGCGTGGCCGAGGCGGCCGTCACTGTCGAGGGCCGCGAGGTGGGCCGCATCGGCCCGGGCCTCCTGGTATTCCTCGGCCTGGACCGGGGCGACGACCTGGCGGTGGCCGAGCTCCTGCTGTCCCGTGTCCTGCGCTACCGTGTCTTCGCCGACGACGCCGGCCGCATGAACCGCAGCGTGGTCGACAGCGGTGGCGGCGTGCTGCTGGTGTCCCAGTTCACCCTGTCCGCCGACACGGGCCGGGGCCTGCGGCCGAGCTTTTCCCCGGCCCTGCCGCCGGCGGAGGCCGAGGCGCTGTATGACGAATGCCTCGCCTGGCTGCGCGCGAAGCACGCCCCGGTGGCGGCCGGCGAATTCGGTGCCGACATGGAGGTGAGCCTGGTCAACGACGGACCGGTCACCTTCCTGCTCGAGTCCTGAGCGCCATGAGCCTCTCGCTGGCGGGCGCCGGGGCCCTGGCGGGCCTGCTCTGCGAACTGACCGACGATCTCCTGTACGCGCCGCGCGCGGCGGGCCTTGCGCGCGAGGCGCCCTGGCACCGCTACCGCGCCCGCGTCGGCAGCGGCCGCCAGACCTGCCTGCGCCACTACCCGGATGGCCGGCTGGAAATCACCTACGGACGGCGCATGGTGCAGGACAAGTACGACCGGGAGCATTCCCGGGTGTGGGCCACGAGCCGCGAACTGGCGCGCTTCGGCTGGTTCGGCGGCGCCGTGTCGCCACCGCACATGCTGGCGCACACGGCGCTCCACGAGTTCGCCCACCTGTTGCAGGCCGCTCGCGGCCAGCGCCGGGCCGGCAGCGTGCACAACGCCGCCCTCTACCGGACCCTCGGTGAGCTCCACGAGGACGGCGACGGCGAGCGCCTGCTCCGGGCGCTGGTCGAGCGGGCCGGGACCGCGGGGCTGCCCCTTGACTTCCGCGACCCCGGGGATGAGGAGCAGGCCCGGCGCAGCGCGCGGCAGCAGGCCTGGGCCGCGCTCGCCGTGGGCGATCGCGTCCGCCTGCGCGGCCGCGACCGTGACTACCTCGGCACGGTGCGCCGCATCAACCGGCGCACCGTGAGCTGCGACCTCGACGGCGGCGGCCGGCTGCGCTTCTCGGAGCATGCGGATTTCGAGCGGCTCTGAGCGGGCGCTCCCGGGCGCCGGCCGGTGGATTTAAGGCGCGTCGGCGACCGGCTACACTCCCCTGATGAGTTCCCGCTTACCTCGCCCCCTGGCGCGCATGGCGGCGGCCATGGAGCCCGCGGTGTTCCTTGGCTCCGCAGGCACCGTCGTGGCGTTCGTGCTCTTCGGCGCGCTCTACGACGAAGCCGCCGTGCGCCTGTTCACCGCGGTCCAGGGCTTTATCGTCGGTCGCCTCGGCTGGTTCTACGTGCTCACCGTCAGCGTACTGCTGGCGGTGGTGCTGTGGCTGATGCTCGGCCCCTTCGGCCGCATTCGCCTCGGTGGCCCGGACGCCCGCCCGGAGTTCGGCTACGCCGGCTGGTTTGCCATGCTGTTCAGCGCCGGCATGGGCACGGGGCTGGTGTTCTGGAGCGTGGCGGAGCCAGTGACCCACCTCCTCGCCCCCCCGGCGCTGCCCGGCGTGGCCGACAGCCAGGCGGACGCCATGCGCGTCACTTTCTTCCACTGGGGGCTGCACCCCTGGGCGGTCTATGCCGTGTTCGGCCTGGCCATCGCTTATTACCACTTCCGCCACGGGCTGCCGCTGGCACCGCGCTCGCTGCTCTACCCGCTGCTCGGTGAGCGGATTCACGGGCCGGCCGGGCACGCCGTGGACATCCTCGCCACGGTGGGGACGCTGTTCGGCGTCGCCACCTCCCTCGGCTTCGGGGCCATGCAGATCAATGCGGGGCTTGCCCAGGTCAGTGGCGTGCCGCAGGGTGCCGAGGTGCAGGTGCTGGTCATCGCGCTGATCACGCTGGTGGCGACGATCTCCGTGGTCGTCGGTCTCCACGGCGGCATCCAGCGCCTGTCGAAGCTGAACATGGTGCTCGCCGCCGGCATGCTGCTGTTTGTCTTCCTCGTCGGGCCCACGGTGTACCAGCTGGAGGTGCTGACCACGAGCGTAGGCGGCTACCTGCAGCACCTGGTCGGCAACAGCCTCTGGCTGGACATCGACGGGGCCGGCGGGTGGCAGGCGGACTGGACGCTTTTCTACTGGAGCTGGTGGATTTCCTGGTCGCCCTTCGTCGGCGTGTTCGTCGCGCGGATATCCTACGGCCGCACGGTGCGCGAGTTCACCGTGACCGTTCTCCTCGTGCCCACTGCGGCGACGTTTCTGTGGCTGGCCGTGTTCGGCGGTACGGCCCTGGACCTCGCGGTAGCCGACACGGCATTTGCGGAGCAGGTAAAGGGCGATGCGTCCATGGCGCTGCACGCGATGCTCGCGCAGCTGCCGGGTGGTTCGGTGACCGGTGTGCTGGCGACGCTGCTGGTAGTGGTGTTCTTCATCACGTCGTCGGACTCCGGCTCCCTGGTCGACGACATGGTCACCTCCGGCGGGCACCCGAACCCGCCGCGGGCGCAGCGGGTTTTCTGGGCCGTGTCCGAGGGGGCGGTCGCGGGCACGCTGCTGCTCGCCGGCGGGCTGCAGGCCCTGCGCACGGCCTCGCTCACCTCCGGGCTCGCCATGGCCGCGCTCCTGCTGCTGGCGAGCTACGGCCTGCTGCGCTCGCTGCACCGGGACCGCGAGGTCCCGGGCGTGCCCCGGCGCGAGAAGCTGGGGCCCTGAGCTCGCCCGGTCAGGGCGCGCCGGCGAGGTAGTCGAGGGTGAGTTCGGTGAGGGCCTTCACGCCCAGGGGCAGGGCCCGCTCATCCGCGTAAAAGCGCGGCGAGTGGTTCGGTGCGACCAGCGCCGGGTCCTCGGGGGCCACGCCGAGGAAGAAGAACAGGCCGGGCACCGCCTCGGCGAGATAGGAGAAGTCTTCCGCCCCGGTCACCGGGCGCGCCTCGACGAAACCGGGGCCGGCCACGCGCTGGAGCGTCGGGGCCATGCGCCGGTAGAGGTCCGGGTCGTTGCGCGTGACCGGGTAGCCGAGGTCCACGGCGACGTCCGCGGTCGCGCCGGCGCTCTCGGCGATGTGCGTTGCCGTGTTCTCGATGCGGCGGTGGATATCGGCCCGCGTGTCGGCGTCGAAGGTACGGATCGTGCCCTCCAGCTCCACGGTTTCCGGGATGATGTTGTTGCGCACGCCGCCCTCGATGCGGCCCACGCTGACGATCGACGGGGTGAGCGTGGCATCGAGCTGCCGGGCGGGAATCGTCTGCAGGCCGAGCACAACCTGGCTGGCGGTCACCACCGGGTCGACACCCATCCAGGGCATGGCGCCGTGGGTCTGGGTGCCGTTCACGGTGATCGTGAAGCGGTCCGAGGACGCCATGAGTCCCTCCGGCCGGCTGGCGATCACGCCCACGGGCATGGGGAAGACATGCAGACCGAAAACGGCATCGGGGACCGGGTCGGCAAAGGCGCCCTCGCGCAGCATCAGGTCCGCGCCGCCTTCCTCGCCCTCGGGCGCGCCTTCCTCGGCGGGCTGGAACAGGAAGAGCACCGTCCCCGGCAGTTCGTCACCGAGGCCGGCGAGGATTTCGGCGACCCCCATGAGGATGGCCACGTGGTTGTCGTGACCGCAGGCATGCATGACCCCGACCTCCTCACCGTTGTACTCGGTGGTGACCGTCGAGGCGAAGGGCAGGTCGACCTGCTCCGTGACCGGCAGCGCGTCCATGTCCGCGCGCAGGGCGACCACCGGGCCGTCGCCCCCGCGCAGGACGCCCACCACGCCGGTGTGGGCAATGCCGGTGCGCACCTCCATGCCCAGGCTTTCCAGGTGCTCCGCCACCAGAGCGGCGGTGCGGAACTCGCGGTTGCCGAGCTCCGGGTGTGCGTGGATATCCCGGCGCCAGGCGACCACCTTCGGCGTCACGGCTGTGACGCTGGCGTCGAGCTCGGCAGCGTTGGTCTCGGCCTTCGCGGCCGAGGCGCCGAGCAGGCAGGCAAGCAGCACTGTAAAGACGGGTTTCATGACGAACTCCGATTAGGCAAAACAGCAGCATAACGCCTCCCGCCGGTCGATGGCAGTGTCCGGCCGGTTGCCAGGCTGCGCGCAGCCGGCTGAAATCGACCGATGCTCGCTTGCGGTGCTGCGAGTAGTTTGCTCCTTCGGGTGCTTTTACCTGGCTGAGGAGTTTGTGGGGCGGTGAAGATGACGCAGTACTTCGAATGGTCGAGGCGACGCCCCGATCGCGCCGCGATCAGGTTTGCATGGATCCGGCGCGTCATTGCCCGTCCTGAACGCTGCCTGATCCAGGCAGACGGTCGCATCCGTTGTTGGGCTAAAATCGAAGAGGCTGGCGATCGTTATCTGCGGGTGGTTTTGCTTCCAGATGGCGAAACCGTTCATAACGCGTTCTTCGACCGGGGATTCAGGCCATGAAAGTGTGTTACTTCAGGGATACCGATACGCTTTACATCGAAATTGATGGCGGTGCGGTTTCCGAGACGCGAGACCTTGATCAGGACACCACCCTGGATCTTGATGATCGAGGGCGAATCTGCGGTATTACCCTTGAGCATGCGAGCCAGCGTACCGATGTGAGCCGGCTGATCGTCGAAGGCATGGCCGCCTAGAGCGCTTCCGCCGCGACGTCGGGTTCCGCGTCCCGGGCCTGCCAGAGCGCGGCGAGGACGGCGGCGACCATGCCGGCCGACAGCCACACCAGTACCGGCCAGCCGAAGCCGTTGATTACCCAGCCTGAGGCGAGGGCCGCGACGGCCTGGCAGCCGAAGACCGCGAACTCGTTCAGGCTCTGCACCCGGAAGCGCTCGGCCGGCGTGTGGCACTGCGGCAGCAGGGCGGTCCCGGTCACGAACAGGAAGTTCCAGCCGATCCCCAGGAGCACCAGGGCCCACCAGTAGTGGAGCAGGTGCTGCCCCGAGGCGGCGATAGCGAGGCAGGCCAGGTAGGCGAGGATGCCGAGGGCGATCATGCGGCGGTGGCCCAGGCGTGTGATCAGCCAGCCGGAGAACAGCGACGGCGCGAACATCGCCATGATGTGCGACTGGATGACCCACTTCGTCTCCGCCAGGGAGTGGCCGTCGATGCTGTGCATGCTGAGCGGCGTGGCCGTCATCATGAAGCTCATCATCGCGTAGCCCATGGCTGCGGCGATGATCGCCAGGCGCAGGAGCGGACTGGCCAGGAGTGTGCGCAGGGGCCGGGCATTCCCGCGGCTTTCCGCGTCGGGTACCGGGACATTGCGGTAGCCGACAGCAACCAGCAGGGCCACCGCCGCGGCGATGACGGCGAGCAGCAGGAAGCCGCCGATGAAGGCGCCATGGGCGGGACGGGCTCCGGTCGCCAGCGGCAGGGCCTCTGCGAAGGCACCCCAGGTCACCAGTTCCGGGCCGAGCCAGGCCGCGGCGAGGCCGGCGAGGAGCACGCGGGCCGTGGCCTTGCCGGCGAGGGCCGGTGGCACCGTCTCGATCGCCGCGAAGCGGTATTGCTGGGCAACGGCGATGCTCATGCCCGCCGCGGCGCCAGCGGCGCAGAACAGTACGAAGCTGCCGGCGGCCAGCGCGCCGGCGGCGAGGAGCGCCCCCGCGCCGTTGACCAGGGCGCCGGCGAAAAACAGGCGCTTGCGCCCGAAGCGGCGCATGGCGCGGGTGACCGGTACCACGGCCAGGGCGGTGGCCACGATGATGCAGGCGACGGGCAGTGTGGCGAGGCCCGGCCGCGGGGCCAGGGCGTCGCCGACGATGCCGCCGGTGAGGAAGTAGAGCGGTGCCGTGCATAGCGAGAGGGCCTGCACGGCCATGAGCAGGTAGACGGCGCCCGGCAGTCTTTCGCGGACCATGGAGGGACTCCCCGGGTGGTTGGGAAAGGGGTGCGGCTGGCAGTATACCGGGCTGGGGAATGCGCCGCCGCCCGGAGTCCCGGCGGCGCGGCTGTGGAACAGGCTGTCACGGGGAGGCCTATGCGCCGTCGCCACGAATTCGTCGAGGAGTCGCGCCGGGAGTGGAGTTCCGAGCCCGCTTTTATCGCGTCCATGGCCGCCGCCGCCGTGGGCCTGGGCAATCTCTGGCGCTTTCCCTACATCATGGGAGAGAACGGCGGTGGCGCCTTTGTCGTGGCCTATCTCACTGCGCTCATCGTGGTCGTCATGCCGATCATGATCCTGGAGGTGGCCGCGGGGCGCCTGTCCAAGGGCAGCACGGTAGGGACGTATCGGCAGGTCAATCGCTTCGGCACCGCCTATGGGTGGTTCGTGGTGCTGGTGACCACGGCGATCACCAGTTACTACCTCGTGATCACCGGCTGGACTCTCGGCTACACGGTGGAGGCGCTGCGCGGCGATGTCCGCGTCTTCGAACAGTTCAGCGCGGGCTTCAATTCACTCTGGTATTTCCTGGCGACAACGGCGCTGGCGGCCGCGGTGCTGCTGCGCGGCGTCCGGGCGATCGAAACGCTGTCGAAGCTGCTGATGCCCGCGCTGCTGGCGCTGGTGCTGTTTCTTGTCTCCCGGGCCGCGCAGACGCCGGGCTGGGGCGAGGCCCGGGACTTCTTCTTCCAGGTTGACTGGGCCCGGCTCCTCGACGGCAAGCTCTGGGGTTTTGCCTTCGGCCAGGCTTTCTATACGCTCGCCATCGGCCAGGGATACCTGGTGACCTATGGCAGTTTCATCCCGCGGAAAACGCACCTCCCCCGGGCCTGCCTGGTCGTGGCCGGTGTCGAGACGAGTGTGGCGCTCCTCGCGGGATGGATGATCTTTCCCTATGTGTTCAGCTTCGGCATGGCCCCGGACCAGGGCTCGGCACTGGCCTTCGAGACGCTGCCGCGGGTCTTCGAGCGGCAGGCGGGTGGTGGGCTGCTCGCGGTGCTGTTCTTCGCCTTGTTCTTCGCCGCGGCCTTCAGCTCGTCCCTCGCCGGCCTCAAGGTGATCATCGCCGCAGTCGCCGAGGAGTTCCGCCTCCGGGAGAAGAGTGCCGTGCTGGCCGTCGCGGTATTGATGGCGCTGCTCGGCAGCGCCTCGGCCCTCAGCTTCACGCCGCTGCAGCTGACCCTTGGCGGCGAGCCGGTGCTGGATGCCGTCGACCGGGTGGCGGGCGGGGACGTGATCATTTTCTCAGGCCTGACCGGCGCCGCGCTCCTGTGCTGGTTCATCCCACCGCAGCGGATCCGCACCGTGCTGGGCACGGCAAACCGCTGGTGGGAGTGGCGGATCTACCTGGTCGGGCGCTACCTGCCGGTGCTGGTTCTGCTCTGGGGCGCGGTCACCTACGGGGTCAGCCAGCTGCGGGGAGCCGGCTGACCGCCGCCGGTACGCTCCTCACGCCGGGTCAGGCCTCCTCCTTGCCGGCGCCCGGCAGGGTCAGGCCCTTGAGCATCTCGATCGGCATGGGGAAGACGATGGTCGACGAGTTCGTGTTGCTCATGTCCGAGAGCGTCTGCAGGTAGCGCAGCTGCATGGCGCCGGAACTGGCGGCCATGACCTGTGCGGCCTCCACGAGCTTCTGCGACGCCTGCAGTTCGCCCTCGGCGTGGATGACCTTGGCGCGCCGCTCCCGCTCCGCCTCGGCCTGGCGGCCGATGGCCCGGATCATGGACTCGTCGAGGTCCACCTGCTTGATCTCGACATTGGCGACCTTGATGCCCCACTCCTCGGTCTGCGCGTCGATGATCTCCTGCACGTCGTTGTTGAGCTTGTCGCGCTCCGACAGCATCTCGTCGAGGTCGTGCTTGCCGAGCACCGAGCGCAGCGTGGTCTGGGCCAGCTGGCTGGTGGCCACGTGGTAGTCCTCGACGCGGATCACCGCCCGCTCCGGGTCCACCACCCGGTAGTAGAGGACCGCGTTCACGTGCACGGTGACGTTGTCCTGGGAGATGACGTCCTGGCTCGGCACGTCCAGGGTGATCACCCGCAGGTCGACCCGGATGAACTGCTGGATCACCGGGATGACGATGATCAGCCCCGGCCCCTTCACGCCCTGGAAGCGGCCGAGGAAGAAGACGACCCCCCGCTCGTATTCGGGCACGATCTTGATAGCCGAGGCCAGGATCGCGAAGAGCAGGATCAGCGGTGCGATGTAGGGGATAATCTGTTCCATGGTGCCTTACCTCCGCGGCAGTGCGCGCTAGTCGATCAGGGGGTGTCGTGGGCGGGTGTCACGGTGACCGTCAGGCCGTCGAGGGCGGCCACGGCCAGCGCCTGCCCCGCTTTCACGGGCGCGCTGCTGGTCGCCTGCCAGCGCTCGCCGTTCATGCGTACGTGGCCGGCGTAACCGGCCTCTGCCGGCTGGAAGTCGTCCAGCGCCACGGCCCGCTCCGCAGTGACGTGCTCGCTGCCGACCACCGGGGTCTGCCGGCGGAAGGCCACGAGCCGGGTGACGGCCCAGAGCAGGAAGCCCGCGCCGATGGCGGCGATGCCGCCCACCGTGGGCAGCGATACCGCCTGGTTGCTGCCGTCCATGAGGATCACCGAGCCGGCGATGAAGGCCACCAGGCCGCCGATGCCCAGGATGCCGAAGCTGGGCACGAAGGCCTCGCCGATGATGAAGGCGAGGCCCAGGAAGATCAGGGCGAGGCCGGCATAGTTCACCGACAGTACCTGGAAGGCGAAGAGGGCCAGCAGCAGGCAGGTGGCGCCGATCACGCCGGGCACGAGGCTGCCGGGGTTCGCGAGCTCGAAGAAGATGCCGTAGAAGCCGATGAGCATCAGCAGGTAGGCGATGTTGGGGTCGGTGATCACCGACAGGAGCTGCGTGCGCCAGCCGGGCTCGCGATCCACGAGGTTCATGCCGGCTGTCGACAGCATTTGCTCGCCACCGGCGAGAGACACCGTGCGGCCGTCGAGCTTGTCGAGCAGCTCCGCACGGCCGCTGGCGACGAGGTCGATCACGCCCGCCTTGAGCGCTTCGCTGGCCCCGAGGTTGGCCGCCTCGCGCACGGCGCGTTCGGCCCAGTCGGCGTTGCGGCCGTGGCGCTCGGCCAGTTCGCGAATGTAGCTCACCGCGTCCTCGAGCACCTTGCGCTCCATGGCCGACTTGCCGCCCCCGGGGGCGTTCGGGTCCTCGGCCTCCGAGGGCATGCCGGGCATGCCGCCGAGCTGCACCGGCGTCGCCGAGCCGAGGTGCGTCGCCGGCGCCATGGCGGCGACGTGGCTGGCGAGGAGGATGTAGGTCCCGGCGCTGGCGGCCCGGGCGCCGGAGGGGGCGACCCAGGTCACCACGGGCAGCGGCGCGGCAAGGATGCCCTGGATCAGATCCCGGGTAGCCTCCATGAGCCCGCCCGGCGTGTCGAGCTTGATGACGACCAGGCTCGCACCGTTGTCGTCGGCGCTGGCGATGCCGCGCAGCAGGTAGTCGACGGTCGCCGGGCCGATGGCGCCGTCAACGGTGAGCACCTCGCCGCGCGGCGCGCCGTCCTGTGCAGGTGCCAGCAGTGGTCCGAGGCACAGCAGCGCGGCGCCGAGCAGGATCGCCAGCACACTGAGGCGAGGGCGCGTGCCCGGCGTCATGGGGTTCTCCTTGCGCGCATCGGTTGCATCGCCCTGAAGTGTAGCAGCTTGCCCGTGAAAGCCGTGGCGCGCTTGGCAGCCTGCTCCGCGCTGGACTACGCTTGGGACGCGGGTGCGGCGCGGGGCCGGCCCGCGTGAATCACACAAGACACAGAAAGACACAGAAAGAACAATAAGGAGTCATGCATGCCCGCATTCCCGGCCGGCGCGCTGTCGCGCCGCATCCTGTCCTGTCTCGTTCCCGTCCTTGCCGCGCTGGCCCTGGTGGCCTGTGACGGCGGGTCGAACACCATCACCATCGACCCGCCGGCACCGCCGCCGGATCCGGAGCCCCTCGGCGAGTTTTCCGCCACGGTGGTCTCCAGCCCGCCGGATGCCGTGAGCGGCGGCACCGCCCGCGTCGGCATCGACGCCCCGGCGGCGCTGCCCGACGAGGACATCATCGTGGAACTCGACGGGGAGGACATCAGCGACCGCTTCCGGGCGACGGGAGGCAAGTACCGCCTCATGGGGCGTGTCGAGGGCCTGGCAGAGGGTGAGAACCGGCTGCGCGTCACCAGCGCCGGCGAGCCGGTCACGCCCGCGGAGCTGACCCTGGTCAATCACCCGGCGACCGGGCCCATCTTCTCGGGCCCGCAGCAGGCGCCGTTCTTCTGCGCCACGGATGACGACCGCGCCAACCTGGAGCTCGGCCCGATCCTCGACGAGCAGTGCAGCGTGGAGCGGGTGGTGAGCTTCAAGTACCGCACCACGGAAGGCGCCTGGGCAGACTGGGAGCCCGGGCAGGAGCGGCCGGAGGACATGGCGACCACCACCACCATCGACGGTGAAACCGTGGACTTCATCGTGCGCTGGGAGCGCGGCACCATCAACCGCTTTCTCTATTCCCTGGCGGTACTCGTGCCCGGCGGCGACGTGGACGGCGAGCCGGACCTCGGCGCCTGGAACCGCCGCCTCATCTACTACTTCCAGGGCGGCGTGGCCATCGGCCACTACCAGGGCGACCCGAGCCAGCGCCGCGCGCTCTACGCGGACGGCCTCGGTGCCGGCTATGCCATCGCCTATTCCACCGGCACGAAGACCGGTACGCACTACAACCTCGAACTCGGCGGCGAGACCGCCATCATGGTCAAGGACCGCTTCGTGAGCGCCTACGGCATGCCGGACTACACGGTCGGCGTGGGCGGGTCCGGCGGGGGCATCCAGCAGTACGTCTACGGGCAGAACCACCCGGGGCTCATCGATGCCGGCGTGCCGCAATACTCTTACCCGGACATGATCACGCAGACGATCCATATCGGCGATTGTGAACTGATCGAGCGCTGGATCGACTTCCAGCTGCAGGCGGACCCGAACTCGAAGTGGGCCGACTGGAACAACCGCAGCTGGCTCATCGGCCTCAACGCCAACAACGAGGTGCCGAACGACGTCATCGACTTCGGCCTCACCCCCTGGGTGCCACCGGGCTCGAGCGAGTGCACCGCGTCCTGGCGCGGGCTCTCGCCCCTGGCGCTGAACCCGAATTTCGGCACCGTGCCGGGAATCAGCGACGAGCAACAGGCCGAGGTCGAATGGACGCACTTTGCGGACCTGGTCAACATCTACGGCCGCGCGGACGATGGCTTCGCCCGTAGCACCTGGGACAACGTGGGCGTGCAGTACGGCCTGCAGGCGCTGCGTGACGGCAACATCACGCCGGCGGAGTTCCTCGACCTCAATGCGTCCGTCGGCTCCTGGAAACAGGAGGCGGAGACCGTGCAGGAGGGCTGCCCCTTCCTCATCGACCTCTGCTTTGCCCTGGACTTCGAGCAGCCGCTCTATCCGGACCAGATCGACCCCTGGAGCTGGCGCAACGCCAATGTCGGCTCCCTGGAGAACCCGGCGCCCCGGCGCGCGGCGGATCCCGGCGCCATCGAGCGGGCCTTCGAGTCGGGCATGGTAAACCGGGGGGAGATCGAGATTCCGCTCATCGATGTGCGGCCCTACCTCGAGGAGGAACTGGACATGCACAACACGCACCAGTCCTTCGCCGCCCGGCAGCGGCTCCTCAACCACGATGGTGATGCCAGCAACCAGGTGATCTGGTTCCAGGAGCCGAGCGAGGACGATATCGCGGCGCTGACCATGGAAGCCTTTGCGGTCATCGACGAGTGGATGGCGACTATCGCCGCCAACCCGGACCGCTCCGTGGGCGAGAACCGCCCGGCGGAGGCCGTGGATGCCTGCTTCGATGCCGGCGGTGCGGTGATCGCTTCCGGCGACGATGTCTGGAGCGGCATCCTCGACGACAGTGAGCCGGGGACCTGCACGGCGCAGTTCCCGGTCTACAGCACCTCCCGGATCGTGGCCGGCGCGCCGATCACCGGCGACGTGTTCAAGTGCGAGCTGCAGCCGGTGGCCGAGGCGATCGACAGCGGGGTCTATGGCGACTGGACGCCGGGCGCCCAGGAGCAGGCAACGCTCGAGGCCATCTTCCCCGACGGCGTCTGCCGCTACGACTGAGCCGGGCGATCAGCCCCCCAGCCCCGTGGCGCGCAGCAGCGCCGCGGTGGCGATGCCCGCCGCGATGGCGGGCATGGGGCGACCCAGCACCAGCATCAGGACCGCCGTGGCCGCCAGGGCCACGCGCCCCGCGACGTCCGCCTCGAGGGCGACCGGTACGATCACCGCAACCAGCACCGCCCCCGACATCCCGTCGATGAAACCGCGTACCCGTGGCCGCAGCGGCACCAGCGAGGTGATGAAAACACCGCCCAGGCGCGTGCCGAGAGTCACCAGGCCCATGAGCAGGGCGATGATGAGCGCGCCGCTGCCGTCGGTAGCCATCATGACGGGGTGCGCTCCAGCCAGAGCGCGCCGACGATGCCGCCGGCGAGGGCTCCGAGGATCACGTGGGTATTCGGCGGCAGCCAGCGCCAGGCGGCATAGGCAGTGGCGCCGGCGGCGACCCAGGTCACGGCCCGGCGCAGGTTACGCTTGCCCACGAGCACCATGGTCAGCATGAAGCAGCCCATCACCATGTCGAGGCCGAAGGTCGCGGGCTCGGGAATGCCCGCCCCGAGCAGAAGCCCGGCGATGGTCCCGGCCTGCCAGGTCGTCCACAGCGCGAGGCCGCCGCCGACGAGGATGCCGAGATTGTTGCGGCCCTGCTGCAGGTCGTTCAGGTTCATCGCCCAGTTGGCGTCGGAGAGCAGGGCGACGGACGTGTAGCGGCGCCCCGGGGGCAGGAGCCGCAGCCAGGGGTAGAGCGTGGCGCCCATGAGCAGCATGCGGCCGTTGATGGCCAGTGTCGTTGCCAGCAGGGGCAGCAGCGGCACCTGGGCGCCCCACAGGTCGAGGGCGGCGAACTGCGCCGTGCCCGCGAAGACCACCGCGCTCATGACGATGATCTCGAGCTCGGCCAGCCCCGTCTCCCGCGCGGCCAGGCCCAGGGCGAGGCCGAAGACGAAGACGAAGGTGGAGATGGGCATCATGCGCCAGAAGCCCGCGCGGCAGTCCGCGAAGGTCAGGCTGGGCGCGTGTTGCGGATCCATGGCGAGGACTCCCGGGCAAGGGCTGGCTTGAAAGGCGGCGTTAACGGCGACCATAACGGCGGCGTTACAAGGGACGCGTACTTTACCAGCGCCGCGCGGACGCTGCAGGGCGACAGCATCGGTCGCACCGTGGCAAGCTCTGGACCGGGAGCCCCAGGAGGAAAGCAAGCGATGCCGGGACACAGCCTGCGACCGGGCCTCGCCGCCGGCCTGCTGGTGCTGCTGACGGCCTGCCAGGGCGGACCGCGCCCCGCCCCGGACGATCCGTTCGCCCGCTGCGAGGCCCTTTTTGCCGCGCAGGACCAGGCCGTCGAGGCGGCGGGAAGCGGGCGCTCCCATCCCCATCGCATCGCGGGCTTTCCCTACCTGCGGATCACCCGCCTGCTGGCCAGCTACCGCGCTGCCGCCGAGGACCCGCTGCGGGTCGAGGCATGGCTCTCGAGGCTGGCGAAGGCGGACGCGCGGGCCCGGGCCTCGGAGCTGGCGCTCCTGGGGCCCGCGGAGCGCGAGCAGCTGGAAACGGGTTGGTCAACCGATCTCGGGACGGCAACCGCGCAGTGCCGGGAGCGGCTGCTGGCGCGGGACCGCGCCTCCCCCGGGCGCCTCGCGCTGCTTGCTGAGCGGGCCGTGGTACCGGGCGAGTACAGCACAGCCGCGCGGGTGCTGGGCGCTTATCCGCTCGCCGCCATCGGCCTTCGCGCCGGGATACTGCGCTGGCACGAGGCAGTCCGGTCGCGCTGGCAGCTGCCGCGCGAAGCGCTGGCCGGCGGCCTGCCACTGGAGCGCTATGTGCCCGTGGCCGGAACCGAAACCGAAGCCGGCGCGGTGCCGCGCGATGCGCTGGGGCTGCCGGCACCGTCTGCGGCCCGGCTTTCGGCGCTCCTCGACCGGCACGCGCCGGTCTGGGTCATTGCCACCGCGGGCGCGGCGGACCGGCCCGGTGTTCCGCGCCATACGCACGCCGGGCCGACCGTCATGACCGCTTTGCCGACGGTCTACCGCTACCCGTCGCTGACCCGCTTCCGCGGGTCGGCGCGGCTGCAGCTCAACTACCTGGTCTGGTTCGGCGCGCGGCCCCCGGAAGGCCCGCTGGACCCGCTGGCGGGCGCCCTGGACGGCGTGATCTGGCGGGTGACCGTGGATGAGGACGGCGTGCCCCTTGCCTACGACAGCGTCCATGCCTGCGGCTGCTACCATCTGCTATTCCCGGCGGGTGAGCTGCGCCCGCGCGTTGAACTCACCTCGCTGCCGGAGCCGCCGCTCGTGCTGCCGGCTCTGGCGCCGCCCGGGCCGGGCGAGCGCATGCACCTGTTCCTCGCCAGTGGCAGCCATTACCTCGAGCGCGCCTGGCCGGCGCCGCCGGCGGGCGGACAGCGCTATCGGAGCGTCGACCGGGAAGCGCTGTACCGCATCGCCGGGCCCGGCGGTAAGCGCAGCCTGTTTGACCCGGACGGGCTGGTGCCGGGCACCGGGCGTGGCGAGCGCTGGTTCCTCTGGCCCAGCGGCGTGCGTTCGCCGGGCGCCATGCGCGAGCGCGGCCGCCGGGCCACGGCCTTTCTGGGTCGGCGCCACTTCGACGACCCGTTCCTTCTCGACACGGTTTTCGCTACGCCGGAGGGCATGAAGCCGTAGCGGTCAGCCGCTCTGCAGCGCGTCCCGGCGCCGGAAGAGCAGCAGCGCGATCATCGCGCCGGCCGCGCCGAAGGCGGTGAGCACGACAGGAAAGCCGAGGCGGTCCGCGGCGGTACCCATGACCAGGCCGCCGAGGGCCGGCGCGCCCATGGCGAGCACGGTCCACAGGCTGAGGACGCGGCCGCGGAAGGCCTCGTCCACGGTCAGCTGCGCCAGTGCCTGGCTGCCGGTCCCCGCCATCGTGGTGATAAGGCTGATCAGGGCGATGAGGCCGCAGAAGGCGGGCAGGCCGTTCAGGAGCGTTGCCAGGCCGAGGGCGACGCCACCGCAGCCGAGGGCGGCGGCGACCAGCCCGAGGAGCCGCGTCTCGCGGCCGCTCTGGCGGCTCACGATGAGTCCGCCGGCGATGGATCCGGCGCCGGCGCTGGCGGTCAGTGTGGCCAGGGTGGTGGAGTCGCCGCCGAGGAGCTGGCCGTTCAGGGCCGGCAGCAGCTCGATGACCGTGCGGCCGAGGAGCCCGTTCAGCAGGGTGAAGGCGAAGATCAGCCGGATGCCCGGGTGCTGCCGGGCATAGGCCACGCCTTCGCGCAGCTGGCGGGCAAAGCTGCCGGCGGCCCGGGGCGGCGGCGCCTCCACATCGCGCAGGGATGCGAGCACCGGCAGCGCGCCGGCGAAGAGCAGGCCGGCCACCGTGTAGGCCGCGGCCACGGAAAAATGGGCGATGAGCCAGGCACCCGCGGCCGGGCCGAGGATGCGCGCCGTGTTGAAGGTCATGGCGGAGATGCCGATGGCGCTCGGGAGGGCGTTGCGGCCGACGAGGCGCGGAACGAGAGCGAGGCGGATGGGCGTGTGCGCGGCGGTGGCGGCGCCCAGGGTCGTGGCCAGTACCAGCAGCGTCGGCAGCGTGAGCAGCCCCAGGGCTTCTGCGACGCCGGCGGAAAGCGCGATGAGCGCGTGCGCCGCGAGGGTGGCCATGATGCCGTTGCGGGGGTTGATGCGCTCGGCGAGGATCCCGAAGAGCGGCGACAGCAGGAAGGTCGGGGCCAGCATGAGGCCGGCAACCACGCCGACCCAGAAGGCGCTCCCGGTCAGCGCCCAGGCGCTCCAGCCCACCAGGAAGCGCACGATCCAGCTGCCCAGGGTGGAGAACAGGCTGGAAGGAAAATAGCGGGCGAAACGCGGCTCCGTGAAGGCGGAGCGGCGCTCGCCGGGGGCATTGGCGGTCTGGGGCACGGGCTTCCCGGCAGGAAAAGGGCTGACACTATACCGCAGGGCGCCGCTACAATCGCCGCATGGCATTCCTCAGACACCTGGCCCCCCGCCGCCACCCGGTCGCCTGGCTGCTGCTCGCCGCCGGACTCGCCCTGGCTGCCCTGTGGCACCTCGAGCAGGCCCGGGAAGGGGTCGAGACCCGGCCGTTCAGGGCCGGCGACACACCGGGGACGCTCTACCTGGCGAGGGATCGCGAAGGCGCCGCGCCGCTGGTGGTGGTGGCCCATGGCTTTGCCGGTTCCCGGCAGCTCATGCAGGCCCTGTCCTTCCACCTCGCCCGTGCCGGTTATACCGTCGTCGCCTATGACTCGGAGGGGCACGGCCGCAACCCGCTTCCCATGTCCGGCGACGTGACCGCCATCGATGGCACCACGCGCCTGCTGGTCGCGGAACTGCGCCGCGTGGTCGACGCCGGCCTGGCCCTCGCCGAGAGCGACGGCGGGGTCGCGCTTCTGGGCCACTCCATGGCCAGCGACATCGTGGTGCGCAGCGCGCTGGCCGACGCGCGCGTGGACGCCGTGATTGCCGTGTCCATGTTTTCCGAGGCCATGACGGCCACGGCGCCGGCCCGGCTCCTCATGGTGAGTGGAGCCTGGGAGGGGCGCCTGCGCGCCGTGGCCCTCGACGCGGTGCGGCAGGTCGACCCCGACGCGGAGGAAAACGAGACCGTCGGCACCGGGGCCGTGCGCCGCCGCGCGGCCGTCGCGCCGGGCCGCGAGCACCTCGGCGTGCTCTACAGTGCGACCACGCTTGAGGAAACGACGCGCTGGCTCCACGACACCTTCGGCCGCGACGGAGACCCGGCCCTACGGCCGACCGGCGCCTGGATCCTCGTTCTCCTCGCCGCCATCGTCCTCGCTTTCAGGCCGGTGACCCGGTGGCTGCCCGCGCCGCTGCCACCGCCGGCCGAGGCGACGCCGCGGCGCTTCCTGCTCGCGGTGGCGGCGCCGGCGCTGCTGGTGCCGCTCGTCGCCGTGGCGGCCTACCGGCCCTTCCTGCCCGTGCTCGTTGCCGACTACCTCGCGCTGCACCTCGCCCTCTACGGCGTGCTGCAGCTGGCGGTGCTCGGCCGCTCACCGCTCGCGGGCAGCCGCGCCAGCGGGCGCGCGGTGGCACTGCTGCTCCTCTGGGGCGTGGGTTTCTTCGGGCTGGCGCTGGACCGCTATGCGGCCAGCTTCCTGCCCAGCGGTGAGCGCTGGGCGGTGATCGCCGCCCTGGCGCCGGGGGCTGTTCTCTTCCTGGTGGCCGATGCGGTGGCCACGGACGCAGGGCATGGCAGGGCCTGGCGCCGCGTGCTCGCGCGCTTCGGGCTCCTGCTTTCGCTGGCGCTGGCCGCGCTCCTCGATCGCGAGCGGTTGGGCTTCGTGCTGCTGGTGCTGCCGGTGGTGCTGCTGTTCTTCTGCATACACGGCCTTATGGGCCGCTGGGTGGCGCAGCGCGCCGGCCCCCTCGGGGCGGGGGTCGGCCTGGGGCTGGCCCTGGCCTGGGCACTGGGGGTGAGTTTCCCGCTGTTTGCGGGCGAGCACTGAAGGCGCGCGGCTAAGCCGCCCCGGCGAGCTTCAGGCGCAGGCGGCGGAGCCAGGACAGGCGCTCGATAAAGAGTTTGCCGTCGAGGTGATCCATCTCGTGCTGCAGGGCAACGGCGTGCATTCCCGCCAGGTCCTTCTCGATGGTTTCACCGTGGATGTCGCGGGCGCGCAGGCGGACCTGCGTGTGGCGCACCACGTTGCCGACGATGCCGGGCACGGAGAGGCAGCTTTCCTCGACCAGGCCGGGTTTTTTCCGGGCCAGGATCTCCGGGTTCAGGTAGACCTCCGGAGCCGAGTGATCCTCCGACAGGTCCATTACCAGCACCTGGCGCAGGTCGCCGACCTGCGGTGCCGAGAGGGCGATGCCGGTGCTGCCGTAGAGGGTGTCGAGGAGGTTGGCGGCGAGCTCCGCCACCGCCGGGCCGAAGTCCGTCACCGGCGCGCAGGGCGTGTTCAGGCGCGGGTCCGGGTATGCGAGAACCGGTAGCTTGGCCATGGCGCTTTCCTCAGCCGGCGCCGCCGCGGGCGGCGAGGGCGGCATCCGGTGCCGCCGGGCGTCCCTCGAGCACGGCGCTGCGCGCGTGGCGCAGCAGCGGGATCGTGGCGACGATGGTCAGGGCGAGCAGGGCCAGCTCGATGGCGTAGACGATCGCGTAGCCGGCGGCGGCGCCGCTGAAGCCCCAGGGCAGGCTGGCGCCCGAGAGCGCCGCCGTGGAGATGTCGCGGATGGTGCCGGCGAAGGCCAGGGCGAGGCCGGCGGCGGTGGCCTGCACGGCGCCCCAGGCACCGAGGGCGAGGCCGGCCTGGGAGACCGGCGCCCGGTTCATCGCGGCGGTGAGCGTGCCGTGCGCGAAGAGGGCGCCGCCGTAACCTATGAGGAAGTTGCCGACCAGGAAGAACGGCAGGAGCGCCGTGGGGACCGAGGCCAGCACCAGGGCGAAGGCGGGCAGACCGATAAGCGCCCCGGCCCGGGCAACGGCGTAGGCCTCCATGCCGCGCTGGGTGATCCAGACGGCCGATGCGAAACCGGCGAGGCCGCCGACGGCGAACAGGGCGGTGAGTTTGGTCGTATAGCTCACGGACAGCCCGAGGACCTCGCCGCCGAAGGGCTCGAGGAGCACGTCGGCCATGTTGAAGGCGATGGTGCCGAGGCCGACGATGGTCAGGCGCAGGATGGCACTGCTGCCCTCGCAGAACTTGGCCCAGGACTCGGCAAAGGTCGGGTCGTCCTGCTGGATAGCTGCGCCCCGGGGCGGGCGCCGCGTCTCCTGTTTCCACAGGGAGAGGATGTTCAGCGCCACGGTGGCCACGGCGGCCCCCTGGATCACCTGGATCAGCCGGCCCGGCGAGAAGTTGGCCAGTGCCGCGCCGAAGAGCAGCGCCGTGGCGATCATGCCGAGCAGCTGCATGACATACATGAGCCCGACGACCTTCGCGTGCGATTCCTGCGGCGTCAGGTCCGTGGCGAGGGCCAGGCCAGCGGTCTGGGTCACGTGCACGCCGGCGCCGACTAGCAGGAAGGCCAGGGCGGCGGAAATGTAGCCGACCCAGACCGGCGCCGTCGCCGCCTGTTCCTGCCCCGCCAGCACGAGGATGGCGAAGGGCATGATGGTAAAGCCGCCGAACTGGGCCAGGGTGCCGTTCCACATGAACGGGACGCGGCGCCAGCCGAGTTCGCACTTGTGCGTGTCGGAGCGGTGGCCGATGAGCGCGCGGAAGGGCGCGAAGGCCAGGGGCAGCGCCAGCATGATGCCGACCAGGGAGGCGGGTACGTCGAGCTCGACGATCATCACGCGGTTCAGGGTGCCGACCAGCAGGACGAGGGCCATGCCGACGGAGACCTGGAACAGCGACAGGCGCAGCAGCTTGGACAGGGGCAGGTCCGGCGTGGCGACGTCGGCAAAGGGCATGTAGCGGATGCCCGCTTCTGCCCACGCGCGCATCATCTTGCGGCCGAAACGGTTCATTCGGGTTCCGCGATCCTCGCTGCTGATGGCCGGCGCCGGGATGCACCTGCCCTTTTATCGTCCGCAGAGGCTAGCAACCGTGGCGGGGAAGCGTCAAGTCAGCTTGTCACTGTTCAGTGTCTAGGCGGGCTTACGTTGACTTGCCGCAAAGGCCCGCTGCGCGGGCAGGCAAAAGAAAACCCGGCCGAGCTACCTCGACCGGGTTTCGTGGCCCGCCGGGTGGGCGGGTTCAGTCCTGCTGGTTGCTCAGCAGTTTGAAACCGAAGCTGGTCTTCCAGGGCTTGTCCTTGGACAGCGTCTTCATGCCGATCTTCGACGACAGCCACTCGGGGTTGTCGATGAGCTTGACGTTGAAGGTCAGCTTGTCTTTCAGCTGCACCGGGAACAGCGTCCAGTTGGAATCCTTCAGCGGGTTGTCCCCGGAGAGGAAGCTCAGGCGGTTCTCCAGGCAGGGCATGCCGATGAAGTCGGAGAACGGCGACGGATTGTCCGGCTTGGCTGTATCCAGCACCTCCGCCGGCGCTGCGCCGCAGCCATCCATGATCTCGTTCGCCCGGACGAGGTACCCGTAGGGCGCGCCCACGACCACCACGGACTTGCCACCGGCCAGGGCCCGGCTGCAGAGGATGGCGCGGGTGATTTCCAGTTCGCCGGCTGCGCTGACCTTCCCGACCAGTTCCTCGGCGCTGACTGCCGTGCTGGCTTCCGCGGCCGGTGCGGGCGCGTCGGTGTCGCCTTCATCTTCCTGCGCTGGCGCGGCGGCCGGCGCTGCCGCCGGCGCCATGACGAAGATCTTGTCCGGGTCGTAGCCGGCTGCTTCAAGCTTGTGCGCGGCGTCGCGGGCCTGATCTCCGCTTTCGAAAATTCGTGCCACAGGTTTCATGGTGGACCTCCAGAAACAGTGATGGGGACCTAGTGCCTTGCGACAGCGCGACTCCCCCGACACGCAGCCGTTGTCACCGGCGGATGGCCGATGATGAATTCGAGTGTACCGTGTTTTCCTCCCCTCGGCGCTGGTGGCCCACGGTCAGGCTCAACCGGCGTGAGGCGGGGGGCGACCGGGGCCGCCCCCCGAAAGTCCGCGGTTGCCCGCGGTAACTACGCCAACCTTAGCTGCCTGCGAAGAACGCCGCCATCCAGGGGACGTTGTTCAGCACTGAGGTGTGCACGATGAGCGAGATAATCGCTACCGAGCCCAGGAACAGCGGCAGGCCAACGGTTGGGTTAACAACGCACCAGATTCTTCCTTGGTTCATGGTTTCTCCTCCTTAGCCGAGCCACGGCGTGAGTACGGCCGCGAGAATGTGTGCGAGTACCGCGATGGCGAAGAACACGCGCGCGCCGTCAATGACGTGCTTGTGCAGTTCTTCGGACTCTTTGATCGTCAGGCCAGTCGGCCATACACGATCGGGATCGTTGATATCAGTTGCCATATGTTGTCTCCCTCAATATAGCGGTCTGAACCTGAGTTAGCCTTCGTGCTACCCCGCTTGAGCAGGAGAGCCCGGTTGAAACAATCAACCGGGCGCCACAGCCAGTTCTCCAATTTCCCTTGAAGAACCTGTCCCGGCTACCACTAAAGCTAGCAACGTCCGCCGAAAGTGTCAACAAAACTTGTCGTCTAAAACTGTCAAATCAAATTGACACAGGACAAGGTTTCAGCCGATGGGGGCTCCCGGTGCCGTGCTCCGTCGAAGTGCCCGGTCGCCTGCCGCAGGGTGACCCCCTACAATGAGGCCACCTGCCGCGCTATCCGCGCGGGCGCCGGTTCGGGAGCCTGGCACCGCAACCCGCCCCGTAACGACAGCACCGGAAAGAGCCGGAAAAAACCGGAAAGAACCGGAAAGAATAAGGATATCCGCCATGATCCCGCCCCTGCACCGCGCCCGCCGCCTGGCCGCCTGTCTTCTCGCCGCGCTCGCCGCTGCCGGCGCCGCTGCCGCCGACACGCCACCCTGCGACGCTGTCGACGGGCTGGTGCCGGTGTGCGGTTTCGTCGGTCCCGAGGATATCGTGCGGGCGCCGGGCGGCCGCTACCTGGTCGTCGGGCAGATGGGCGATCCCGGCGGCCTCGTGCTGGTTGATACGCAGGCGCCGGGAGCCTCCGCGGTCACGCCGGCGATCGCGCCGGCCGATGGCTGGGGCGACCCGGCCTGCCCGCCCCCGGAGAGCGCCCTGCACCTGCATGGCCTCGACCTCTCGCGGCGCGGCGACGACCGCTGGCAGCTGCTCGCGGTGAACCACGCCGGCCGGGAATCCGTTGAGTTCTTCGAGCTGTCGCCGGGGGAGCCGGGCGGGGAAGTGCCCCCGCAGCTGGCCTGGCGCGGTTGCGTGGAGGCGCCGCCCGAGGGTTACTTCAATGACGTGGCCGCGCTGCCGGAGGGCGGTTTCGTCGTCAGCCACATGGCTCCGCGCAGCGCCGAGCTGCGCTCCTTTATTTTTGCCCTCTTCGGGCGCGACACGGGCTTCGTCTACCGCTGGGATCCGGCGACGGGTTTCAGCGAGCAGCCCGGTACGGCCAGCCGCTACCCGAATGGCGTCACCGTGTCGCCGGATGGCAGTGCGCTCTACCTGAACGAGTACCTTGCCGACCGCATGCGCAAGATAGACCTCGCCACCGGTGAGCGGCTCGGCGAGGTCGCGGTGGAGAAGCCGGACAACGCCAGCTGGGCGGCCGACGGCCGCCTGCTGATCGCATCGCACCACGCCGGCCTGTTCGCGCTCCTGGGCTCGCTGCGGCAGCCGCGGGACGAGGTCAGCCTGCTGCCCTTTTCCATCATCGCCGTCGACCCGGACACCCTGGCCAAGGAGACACTCTTCCGCCACGAAGGGCCACCGATGGGGGCCGGGACGGTCGCCGTGGATGCCGCGGGCAGCCTGTGGATCGGTTCCTATGTCGGCGACCGGGTGCTGCGGGTGCGCGCCCCCTAGGGGAACGCACCGAGCGCCGCGTCAGCGGCGCCAGAGCATGCGGTCCACGTAGCGGCACACCGCCTCGTGCCCGGGCGTGCCCGTGTTGAGGAAGGCGAAGGCCGCGTCGCAGGCGCTGCCCGCGGGCCGCTGGTGCAGGCGCCGCGCCACGAGTTCGCTGTGCTCGTTTGAGGCGAGCTCCGGCGTTACCGTGAAGCGGATTTCGCCGGGAACCGGGCCCGCTCCCGGCAGACGCGTGAGCATGCCGTCGTAGCCGAGGTTGAGGATGTGGCCGCGCTGGGCCTCGGACAGCGGGCGCGTATCCAGCACCGGGTAGTAGTGCAGCGGCAGGTCCACGCTCACCCGCGGCGAGCGCCGGGACTCGATCCGCGGCACCTCGCGCCGCGCGGGCCGGGTGATCGCGGCGACTTCATACAGGCGCACCGGCCGGTCGCGGCCCTTCACCCGCAGTTCGCGCACGCGGCCGGGTTCCACCAGGTCGCCCGCGGCGCGGAAGCTGTGCTCGCTGAGCAGCACCTGGCCGCGGAGGCTGAAGGCCTCTACCCGGGCGGCGAAGTTGACGGTGTCGCCGATGGCCGTGTACTCCCGGTGCGCCGGCGGCCCGAAGCTGCCGACCACCGCCTCGCCGCTGTTGATGCCGATGCCCGCGTGGATGGCCGGCAGCCGGCTCGCGGTGTGCGCGGCGTTGAGGGCCACCATGGCGATCTGCATGTCGACCGCACAGGCGATTGCGCGGGCGAGGTGGTCTTCGGTGGCTTCCGGGGCGCCGAACAGGGCCAGGAGGCCATCGCCGAGGAACTTGTCGACGAACCCGCCGTGATCGTGCACCACCTCGGTCATCCGGGTGAGGAAGGGGGTCAGCACCGCGAGCAGTTCCTCCGCCGGCCGGCTGGCGGCGAAGGTCGAGAAATCGCGCAGATCGATGAGCAGCACTGCGACCTCGCGGGTGGCGGGTACCGTCGCCGGGGGGAGGGGGTCGAGCAGGTCGCAGGCGAGCTGCAGCAGGCGCGCCTGGGTGGTCACGGAGAGCGGTCTGCCGCCACTGGCGGTGAGCTCGCTAAGGAACGCGTTGACGCGTCCACTGGAGGAACCGGCCAGATCCAGTGTGCCCAAGAACTCTCTCCTCAACCCGGGAGCGTGAAGCCGGCACGGAGCGCTGACGCAGCGCCGTCGATGCCAGCGGCACTTTAGCACGGTGCCGCCCCTTGGCAAGGCGCCCCTCTCCCGGCTCTGTGCATTCCCTGTAGAATGCAGCCGGAGTCGGAGCAAGGCGAGGGACGGCCGTGCGCACCTATTTCATCGCGATTGCCGGTCCCTCCGCCTCGGGGAAGACCCTGTTCGCGCAGACACTGCGCGAGACGGTGCAGGCGGGAGCCCCGGGCCTCGGCCTCACGCTTATCAGCGAAGACAGCTACTACCGCGACCAGGGTGCCGTGCCGCCGGCCGAGCGCGAGCGGGTGAACTACGACCACCCGGATGCCCTCGAACAGGATCTCCTGCTGTCGCACCTCCACTGCCTGCGCGCCGGCGAGGCCGTCGAGGTGCCCGTCTACGATTACGAGCGCCATACACGCGCAGCGCGTCACGAGCGGATCGCGCCGGCGCCGGTGGTGCTCGTGGAGGGTATCCTGCTCCTGGCCCACCCGGGGCTGCGGGAGTTCTTCGACATCCGCTTCTTCGTCGACACGCCGCTGGACCTTTGCCTGTTGCGGCGCCTCTCGCGGGACCTCGACGAGCGCGGCCGCAGCGTCGCCGACGTGCTCCGGCAGTACGAAGAGAGCGTGCGCCCCATGTACTTCGAGTACATCCAGCCCAGTGCGCGCCACGCCGATATGGTGATCACCGGCGGCGGCCGTAACAAGGCGGCCCTGGATGTGGTCAAGCGCCTGGTTCTGTCCCACCTGGCGGCCGAGCCGGCGGCTCCCGCTCCTTGACTGCGCTGCTCTGTGCGCTGGCCGCGGCGCTGCTCCTGCTGGTCGGCTGGGCCGCGTCCGCGGACCGCTCCCGCATTGCCTGGCGGACCGTGCTCGCCGGCCTCGCCCTGCAGGTCGGCCTCGGCGGCCTGGTGCTCTACCTGCCGGCGGGCCGGGCGCTGCTCGAGGGGCTGGCCGGCGCCGTCAACGCGGTGCTCGGTTACGCGTCCGCGGGGATCGGCTTCGTTTTCGGTGACCTCGGCGGCGGCGGGCTCGGCTTCGTCTTCGCCTTCCAGGTCCTGCCGGTCATCATTTTCTTCTCGTCGCTGATGGCAGTGCTGTATTACCTCGGCGTCATGGGCTGGGTGATCCGCGTCCTTGGCGGTGCCCTGCGCCGCCTCCTCGGGACGAGCCGGGCCGAATCGCTGTCGGCCACGGCCAACATCTTCGTCAGCCAGACCGAGGCGCCGCTGGTGATCCGCCCCTACCTGCCGGCCATGACCCGCTCCGAGCTCTTTGCGGTGATGGTCGGGGGCATGGCCACTGTCGCCGGCTCCGTGCTGGCCGGCTACGTCGCGCTCGGGGTGGAGCTGCGCTACCTGCTCGCGGCCAGCTTCATGGCGGCGCCCGGCGGTTTGCTCATGGCCAAGCTGCTGGTGCCGGAAACCGAGCCGGAGCGGGTCTCCGACGCCACCGCGGAGCCGCAGGTGGAGCCCCATGTGAACGTGATCGACGCCGCGGCGGCGGGGGCCAGCAGCGGCCTTTCCCTCGCGGTGAACATCGGCGCCATGCTGCTCGCCTTCATCGGCCTCATCGCCCTGCTCAACGGCATCCTCGGCTGGGCCGGCGGGCTCGTGGGTCTGGAGGCCCTGTCGCTGGAGCTGGTGCTGGGTACGCTGTTCCGTCCCCTCGCCTTCCTGCTCGGTGTGCCCTGGGACGAGGCCGTGGTCGCCGGCAACCTCATCGGCCAGAAGCTCGTCCTCAACGAATTCGTGGCCTACGCGGCCTTCTCGGAGGACAGGGCGCAGCTCGGCGCCCATGCGCAGGCGGTGGTCTCCTTCGCGCTCTGCGGCTTCGCCAATTTCTCCTCCATCGCCATCCTGCTCGGGGGTATCGGTACGCTGGCGCCCTCGCGCCGGGCCGAGGTCGCCGAGCTCGGGCTGCGCGCCGTGCTCGCCGGCTTCATGGCCAACCTGATGAGCGCGGCCATTGCCGGTTTCTTCCTCGCCCTGGCTTGAGAGGGCGCTGACAGCGCGCTTGGCGCACCCGGCACACCCGGCTAGCCTTGTGGGCATGTGGAATTACCGTGGACAGGGGCGCCCGCCCTTCGCCGAGGAGCCGGGCCCGGGCCAGGAGTCGGTGTGGGACTACCCGCGGCCCCCGGTCGCGGCGCCGGACACGCGCCGGGTCCGGGTCCTGCACGGCGACCGCTGCCTGTGCGACAGCCGCGCGGCGGTGCGCCTGCTGGAGACGGCGAGCCCGCCCACCTGGTACCTGCCGCCCGCGGCCTGCGCACTCGATGAGCTGGAGCCGGTCAGTGACCGTTCCTTCTGCGAGTGGAAGGGCCGGGCGAGCTATTTTGCCCTGCGGGACGCCCCCGAGCTGGGCGCGGTGGCCTGGTGCTACCCCGAACCCGCGGCGCGCTTCGCCGCCCTCGCGGGCTATCTCAGCTTCTATCCCGGCAAGGTGGCCTGCTTCGTGGACGACGAGCGGGTTCGGCCGCAGCCCGGCGGCTTCTACGGCGGCTGGATGACCAGCGACATTGCCGGGCCGGTCAAGGGCGAGCCCGGCACCGGCGGCTGGTAGGCACTCAGGGGCTCGCGGCAGCGTAAACGCGCTCGCGGATCATCGCCGAGAGCAGATCCATGATTTCGGGGCGCTTGGGATGCACGTGGTCTCCCGGCGTCCACAGGATCTCCGTGCCGCGCGGCACGGCCTCGTGCAGCGCCGCGATGGCGCGGGCGGGGATCGACTCGTCCGCATCGGCATTGATCACCACCAGCGGCCGCGGCGCGTAGCGGCCCACCCAGCGCTCCGGGGACAGGTGCGTGGCGCCGGCGATGCGCGCCAGGTAGCCGCCCACCGCGCGGCGCAGCCAGGGCGACGGCAGGCGCCCCTCGAGGCCGTACTCGATCACCTGCGCGGGCTCGCCGGAGCCGTGGATCAGCCAGAGCCTGTCCACGCGCGCGTCGAGCGCCGCCGGAACCGCGGCGAGGTAGGCCCCGAAGCTCACACCCGCCAGCTCCACCTGCTCCGGGGCCAGGTCCGGCCTCGCCACCAGGTAGTCGAGGGCGAGCAGCACCGCCGCCGGCGTATCGAGGATGCCGCGCTGGATGTCCGGGAGCGCAGCCAGGAGCGGCAGCCAGTCGCGGTAGGGAATCTCGCTGAAGGGGTAGCTGAGCGCTGCCACGGCCACGCCGCCGGGATTGCGAATCAGCGTCGCCGCCTTGCGCCCGGTCTCGTTGCCCGCGAGCAGCAGCACCAGCGGGCGGCCGGGGAGCGGTTTGTCGGGGATGCGCAGGGCGACCTCGAAGCGCACGCCACTGGACGAGGTGAGCCGCAGCTCCTCGATGCGGCTGCCCTCGAAGGGGTAGCTCGCCAGGACCTCGGCACTGGCCAGCTGGCCCTGGCGCTTCTCGTAATCCGGCTCCGGCGCCGCCACGGCGAGGAGGTAGCCGAGGAAAGCCGCTGCGCCAAGAAGCAGGAGGAACCCGGCGAGGGCGCCGGCGCGGAGCAGGTGGCCGAGGGGTCTCATGGCGTGACTGCCGCCGGGGCGGGCGGCGTTGCCAGGCTGACGCTGAGCTCGCGCCCGTCCTCGTCGACCAGCTCCATGCGCAGCAGCAGGTAGTTCCGTGCCGGGTCCAGCCAGAGGCGGGTGGCCTCTTCTCCCGCCGGAACCGGGGCGCGGGTAAGACGCAGCGCCTCGAAGGTCCCGGCGGGGACCGTGATCGTCTCCTTCATCCCGGGCGCGAAGCTGTAGTCCTCGTAGGCACCGCCGTCGCTCACGCGATACCGGTAGCGTGCCGCGAGGTCCGGATGGTCGCGAGCAAGGTCCCGCCGCAGGGCGAGCTGCCAGCCGAGGGGGTCCCAGGCCGGTTCCACAAGCGGGTGCTGCCGCTCCTTGTCGCCACTGCGGCGGACCATGCCGGCTGCTCGATCAAAAGTGACTACTCGCTCACGACGGCGGGCCAGTCCCCCCTGGCGATAGCGATACTCGAGCGTGCGCAGCGCGGGCGCCGTATCGAGGCGCGCCGACTGGCGCAGCGACAGGAGCGGCGCGTCGATCTCGGAACGGAACAGCCAGTGCTCGCCCTCCCGGGCCAGGCTGCGCTCCGCCCGGGCGCTGAAGGGCAGGGCGCTGAAGCGCACGCGGTACTGTGCGCTGAAGGGGGCAAGGCGCGTTTCTTCGCCGGCCGCGGTCTTCGCGGCAGCGCCATCGGTAGCCGCCGCGTGGCTGCCCGCGCCCGCGGCGGCGAGCCACAGCGCCGCGATGGCGCCGGTGAGCGGTCGTCCTGGTAACTGGGCACGGGCCCCGGGAGTGCTGGCTGGCACGCTGTACCTCTCTGTCCTGCCGCCCGCCCAGTATAGCGAGTGCTGCCGCTCGCCGCCTGCCGCCCGCTACAGGAAGCCGGATATGCCGCGGCTCTCAGCCGTCGCGCAGCTGCCGGCCCCAGCGGTGGCAGCGCGCGGCGCGAAACTTCGCCTCGTAAGCGGCCCGCGCCTGGCGCCAGCGCTCCATCTGCACGGCCGACCCGCCGCCGCGGCGCAGCCGCGTGTAGCGCTCGATGCGCTGGTGCCAGCGCTTGCAGGTGGCGAGGTCTGCCTCGGCCTCCAGGGCGGTCGCGGGTGCTCGGGCCACGGCAGCCGCCAGGGCCAGAAGAATGAATAGCGGGGTTCTCATGGGTCCTGCCTCAACGCGCCGGGTACCTTGGGTACGCTAGCGGCCATGGCTGACGGCGTCGACACGCCGCCTGCAAAGGGCTGAAAGGAACTACCGGGAAAGGACCCTCACCGGGGTGGCCCGCCCGTCAGGATTCGAACCTGAGACCTCTGCCTCCGGAGGGCAGCGCTCTATCCAGCTGAGCTACGGGCGGTCGGGATGCCCCGATTGGGGGAAGCGATTCTAACGGAATCCCCGCCTATTGGATAGGCGCGGCGATGCCGGCTTCGGCCAGGGCTGCGCGGGCGGCTGCCACGGCGGGCGCGGGAGCATCGGGCTCGATGGTGAGCGACACCGGCGCGTCGGGGCGCTCCTTGCGGAACTTGCGCAGCTGGTTGCGCAACTGCTTTGCCGTGAGCTGCATGCCCTGCCACAGGAACTGGCCGTCGCCGGCGACGGTGACGGCGAGGTCCGCCTCGCTGCCGCCGGCTACGTGGGCGGTATTCGGCCCCGCCAGGAAGGCGAGAAAGTCCGGCGTTGCCCAGTCCGAGGTGCCCGCGTAGCGCTCGACGAAGGCGTCGTCGATGCCGATGCGCGCGCGGGCGGGGCTCCAGGCCGGGGACAGGATGGAGCCGACCAGCAGGTATTCCGCCTCCGGGGCGAGGACGATGGCCTTGGCGCTGCCGGCGGGGGCGGGCACCAGCGGCCGCTGGCCGGCCGCCACGTCGCGGCCCATGGTGATTTTCTCGCTGCTCCCGTCCGGGTAGAAGAGGTAGTAGTCCGCCGGCCCACCCTCGATGAGCACCTGGTAGTCGTCGCTGTAGAGCCACTGGATGTAGTTCTGTGGCACGTCCCGGGTCAGCATGAGGTAGATGGCGTTGCTTGCCGGGGAGCGGCCGTCGCCCGCGGTGACCGGGAGGTCGGAGACGCGCTCGACTGTGAACAGCCCTGCCTCGAGGTTGAGGGGCTTGAGCCCCAGGGTGTCGACCAGTTCCTCTGCCCTCGCGGCCGAGCCCGGTGGTTCAGCGCCCGCTGCTGCGAGAGGCATGAGGAGGGCGAGCAGGGCTGTGGCAACGCGTCGGGTCATGGCATGCTCCGGGCTGGCAATAACGATAACGATTGTAGGCGGTAAGCGCCGCCGGGGAGTAACCATGGCAAAGCACCTGGTCATCTGTGCCGACGGCACCTGGAACCGGCCGGAGGAGGAGGACGGCGACGTGCCCACGAACATCCTGCGCCTCGCCCGTGCCGTGCGGCCGGTCACGGCGGACGGCAGTGCGCAGCACGTGTTCTACGACTGGGGCGTGGGTTCCTACTACGACCGGGTGCGCGGCGGCGTCGCGGGGCTCGGTATCCACAAGAACATCATGGACGCCTACCGCTATATCGTGCAGAACTACACCCCGGGCTGCCGCATCTACCTGTTCGGCTACAGCCGCGGCGCCTACACGGTGCGCGCCCTGTGCGGGCTGATCAACAACTGCGGCATCCTCAAGCGGCCCGATGCACGGCGGATCATCGAGGCCTTCTCCCATTACAAGCGTACGGGGGAGGCCTACAGGCCTTCCGGCAAGGCTTCGGTCGAGTTCCGCAAGCGGTACAGCCACCGCTCCCGGCGCATTCACTTTGTCGGTGCCTTCGACACCGTGGGCGCCCTGGGCATCCCTTTTTCCGTGCTCGGCCTGTTCGACAAGAACGACGAGTTCTACGACACCAAGCTCGGCGGCAACGTCGCCATCGCCCGCCACGCGCTGGCCATCGATGAGCGCCGGGAGGATTTCGAGCCCACGCTGTGGGAGCCGCGGGCGGGCCTGGACCTCGACCAGGCGTGGTTCGCGGGCTCCCACGGCGACGTGGGCGGCGGCATCCGCGGTACGGAAGCCGGCGAAGCTGTCGCCGCCGACGAGCCCCTGGCCTGGATGATGGCGGAGGCCACCGCCGCGGGCCTGCAGTTCGAGCCGCACCTGCGCGCCAGCCTCCGCTGCAGCCCGACCGCGAAAATTCACGACTCCCGCCGGCACATCTACCGCCTGCGCCGCGCGGAGCCCCGGCCCCTGGAGCACACCGGCCGGCCCACGCGCCTGCATCCTTCTGTGCGCGCGCGCTGGCATGAGGACCCCGGCTACCGGCCGCCGAACCTGCGGCCGCTGCTGGAGCAGGCAGAGGAGGGCCAATGAGAGGAGTACTCCTGCTGCTGGCCCTCGTGCTGCCCGCCGCGGTTCAAGGTGCGCCCCTGACCGTCTACACGGCCGCCGAGGTCATCACCATGGAACCGGCCCTGCCGCGGGCAACGGCGGTGGCGGTGGCCGATGGCCGCATCGTTGCCGTGGGCAGCGAGGAGACCCTCGAGCCGCTGCGGGCGGCACGGGGCGGTACCGTGGACCGGCGTTTCGCCGGCAAGGTGCTTATGCCCGGCTTCATCGACCCGCACGTCCATCCCTCGCTGCCAGCGGTACTCACCCAGTTCCCCTTCCTCGCGCCGGACGACTGGTCCCTGCCGGCCGGCGAGTTCCCCGGCGCGCGGACGCCGGCGGCCTTCGAGGCCCGGTTACGGGAGCTGGTCGCGGCCCACGACGACCCGGCGCTGCCTTTCATCGCCTGGGGCTACCATCCGCTCTGGCACGGCGAGGTGTACCGGCCGCGGCTCAACGCCTGGTTCGGCGACACGCCGGTCATGCTCTGGCATCGCTCCTTCCACGAAATCATCGCCAACGATGCGGCGCTGGCACTTCTAGGCATCACGGAGGCAGACGCCGAGGGCCAGGCCGAAGCGGACTGGAACCGGGGGCATTTCTGGGAGAACGGGCTCAAGGCCCTGCTGCCCCGGCTCGCCTTTTTGTTTGAGCCTAGCCGCTTTCGCGCGGGCATGGACAACTTCCTCGCCATGCTGCATGGCGGGGGCGTCACCACCGCCCTGGATATGGGCACGGGCATCTTCGGCAACCCGGCGCAGGAGATCGCCCTGGTCCGCAGCGCCGCGGAGGAGAGCGGGGCGCCCGTTCGCATCGTGCTCACGCCGATCATCACCGACTTCCTCGCCCGCGGTAAGACGCCGGCCGAGGCGCTGGCGGAGATCGAGGCCTGGCGGGAAGGCAACTCGCGCCGTGTGCTCATCGACCGGCACTTCAAGCTGATGATGGACGGCGCCATTTTCAGCGGCCTGGCGCAGCTGGGGCCGCCCGGTTACCTCGATGGCCACCACGGCCTGTGGATGGCGCCCCTCGAGGTCACCACGGCGTGGGCCCGCGCCTTCTGGAACGCCGGCTACAAGCTGCATGCGCACAGCAACGGCGATGCCAGTGCGGCGGCCTTCATCGAGCTGCTGCGCACGCTGCAGGCGGAGACGCCGCGGCCCGATCACCGCATGACCCTCGAGCATTTTGCCTACAGCACCGAGGACCAGTCCCGGCAGCTCGCCGCTCTCGGCGCGGTAGTCTCCGCCAATCCCTATTACCACTACCTGCTGTCAGACCTCTATGCCGGGGCCTGGCTCGGGCCCGACCGGGCAGCGCAAATGGTGCGCCTCGGCTCGCTCGCGCGCCACGACGTACCCTTCGCCCTGCACTCCGATGCGCCCATGGCGCCGCTGGAGCCGCTGCGCCTCGCTGCCGCGGCGGCACAGCGGGTGACCATCAACGGCAGGCTGCGCGCCCCCGAAGAGCGGGTGTCCCTGCACCGGGCGCTGCGCGCCATTACCATCGATGCCGCCTGGGTCATGGGCTGGGAGGACGAGATCGGCTCCATCCGCGCCGGCAAGCGCGCCGATTTCACCGTGCTCGACGCCGACCCTTACGCCACCGGCGCCGGCGGCCTCACCAACATCGAAATCTGGGGCGTGGTCTTCGAGGGAGAACCGCACCCCCTGGCAAAGGAGTCCTGACCATGACCACGGCCGACGCCAACCTGCCCCTCGCCGGCATCACGGTGCTTGAACTGTCCACGGTGGTGACCGCCGCCCTCGGCGTGACGCTCCTCTGCGAGCAGGGCGCCCGCGGCATCAAGGTGGAGCCGCCGGGGATCGGCGACCCGCTGCGCTATCTCGGCACCGCGGCTGCCGGGGTGTCCGCGCTGTTCGCCAACTGCAACCGCGGCAAGGAGTCCATCGCCCTGGATCTCAAGCAGGCCGAGGGGGTGGCCGTGGCCCGCCAGCTCGCGGCGCGGGCCGACGTGCTGATCAGTAACTACCGCCCGGGAGTGCTCGAGCGCCTGGGCCTCGGCTACGAGACCCTGCGTGCCGATAACCCGGGGCTTGTCTACCTGTCGATCTCCGGCTTCGGCACCGAGGGGCCCCTGGCCTCGGCGCCTGCCTACGACCACGTGATCCAGGCCATGAGCGGTTTCGCGGCGGTGCAGGGGCGCGACGGGCAGCTGGACCTCGTGCGCACCTTTGTCTGCGACGAGGTCACGGCCTACACCGCCTGCCAGGCCGCCACCGCGGCGCTCTTCCAGCGCGAGCGCACGGGCGCGGGGCAGCGCATCGACCTGTCCATGCTCGATGCCGCGCTCTATTTCCTCTGGCCGGCGGGCATGTCCGAGCACACCTTCACCGGCGACGGCGTGGTCGAGCGCTCCGAGCTCAGGAACACCTACCGCGCCTTTCCCACCCGCGACGGCTTCTTCGCCATGGCCCCCTTCACGGACCACCACTGGCACGGGCTGTTCCGGGCGACGGGCAACGAGGCGCTCTGCGAGGACCCGCGCTACGCGACCATCGGCGCGCGGGCCACGGCCCTCGATGAATTGTTCGACCGGTTCGAGGGTGCCTTTGCCGACAGGGCGACGGCGGAGGTGGAAGCGCTGCTCCGGGAGCTGGATATTCCGGGCGGCCGCTGCCTGGCCCTGGAGGAAACCATCGAGCACCCGCAGCTGGCGGCCACCGGCTCGGTGCAGGTCCAGACTCACCCGCTCCTGGGCCCCCTGCGCAGCCCCGCGCACCCGGCGCGCTTCGGCGGCTGCCGTCTGCCCGCGCGGCTGCCCCTGGGAAGCCTTGGAGAGCACACCGGCAGCCTGCTCGCGGAACTCGGCTACGCGCCGGAGGCTATCGACGCACTCGTCGCCAAGGGGGCCGCCGTGCTCGCGCGTTGAACAGTGACTGCTGCATGCCCGAGATCAAGGTTCGGGCAATAAAGTGTCAAGTTAGATTGACACCGGGCGGCTCAATCATCAACCCTCTTGCCTGCAGGGTGGTCTCGCCTGTCGGCGAAGACCTGTTCGCTTTGGCCCGTCAAGAAGGAAACACCGATATGCGCACGACAACTGCTGCCGCCAGGCTCAGCTTGCTAACCCTGGCGATCGCAGCGGCTTCCGGGTCGTCTGCAGCGCGGGGAGAAGAAGCTCTCGCGCTCGAGGAGGTTCTGGTTACAGCGCGAAAAGTCGAGGAAAAGAGCCAGAACGTTCCGATCTCGCTACGCGTGCTTACCGCCGACGAACTGGCGAGGCAGGGTTTCGATACGCTCAGCGACAGCGGCATGCTGCTTCCCGGCGTGACCTATGATGTCGGGGGCTTCGTGCAGGACACGCGCCCGGCCATGCGGGGCATGCAGAACGAGCGCGGCCGCCCCAGCGTGGCGGTGCTGATCGACTACGTCGACGCCTCGACGGAAAATCTGAGTATCCCCGGCGGATCCTCGGCGCTGTACACCCGGCTCCTCGATGTGGAGCGCATGGAGGTGGTGAAAGGACCTCAGACCCTGCTCTACGGGCGCAACGCCTTCGGCGGCGCCATCAACGTCGTCACGCGCCGACCGAGCTTCGACTGGGAGGCCCGCGCCGGGGCCGAGGCGAGCAATGGCGGGCGCCGGACGATTGATGCCGGCATGTCCGGCCCGCTCATCGACGATGTGCTGGCCTTCCGGGCGTCCGTCGCCCGCCATGAGCTGGACGGCTTCTACGACAACCCGAATACGGGCGCCGATGTGGGGAGCGAGGATTCCCTGGCCGGCTCCCTGGCGCTGCTTTGGACCCCTTCGGACCGTCTTCGTGTCTACACGCGCTATCAGCAGAGCGACGAGGAGTACAGTCAGCCTGCCTCGGCGATCTTCACCTGGAACGAGCGCCTGCCGGTGCCCGGCGGCACCTTCAGCGCCGGCCCGCCGGGGTCGCCGCGACTGCCCTGCCCGGACGACCTGGATAGTGCGCCGGCGCCCGTTTTCGAGGCATGCACCCGGGGTGTGGTCATCGGCGAGCTCGACGCTGGGGAGGAGGACATCGACTTCAGCCTCGACCCGGCCACCGGGGCGCCCTTCCCCGGGATGGAGCAGACCCAGCGCTTTGGCACCTTGCAGGCCGATTACGAAGTCTGGAACGGCACGCTGACCTACCTCGGCGGCTTCATGGACAATGAAAGTGAGGATCGGTCCGATACAGATTACACGGACTACCCGGCGACGGACCCCTTTTCCTTCTCGACGTCGACCATCAACCGCCTCGCTTACGACTTCGAGCACCAGTCCCACGAGCTACGCCACATCGGGGAGCACGGCAATTTCAGCTGGATTGTCGGCGGGGCGCTGTTCTACGAGGATGCGAAGCTCGAGAACTCGTCGTTGTTCTGGATGCGCAACCCCGACTCTCTTCTCGGCGGTCCGCCCTTCAACCTGTCCACGCAACCGGACCCGGGGGCGAAGGCCACGAACCCGCAGTCCCGGGAAACGGAGCACCAGTCGTTGTTCCTGTCCTTCGGCTACCAGCTGAATGACCGGTGGCGCGTCACGGCAGAGGGCCGCTATTCCTGGGACAGGATCGATTACCGGGTCCCCACCTGGTCCCGCCAGCAGGTGAGCCTGCAGCAGCAGGTGCCGCTGCCATTCTGTCCACCGGAGACGGATGACCGCGATGTGCCCCAGTCCGAGAAATACCCTAACGTCGCCTACGACTGCTTCGACGAGGACCGGGTAGAGACCGACATCTTTACGCCCCGGGTGCTGGTCGAGTACCAGCCATCGACGGCAGCGCTTTACTATGCGTCGGTCACCACCGGTTTCAAGCCCGGGGGCTTTGCCGCCAACGAGGCGGTGATCCTCGAGGGGCAGCGCTACGAACAGGAGGAGGTCACGACCTACGAGGTGGGCGCGAAGACCGAGTGGCTGGACAACCGGCTGCGCGTCAACGGGGCCCTCTACTTCAATGATTACCGCGACCAGCAGATCGGCGTGCAGCAGGTGCCGCCCGGCAGCGTGACACCGATTCCCGGGATCACTAACGCGGCCCGCGTCGAGGTCTGGGGCGCGGAGTTCGATGCCACCTGGCTGGTGACCAGCAACCTGCAGCTGGCGGCGGCCTACGCCTACACCGATGCCGTCTTCGACCGCTACGTGCAGACGGAGGAGGGGTCCACGGCGCTGAACAAGACCGAGGCCGGGAACATCGACGCGGACTTCTCGGGCAACTATGTCGGCAAGAACCCGAAGCACGCGGCCAGCGCCGCGGTGGATTACTTCGGGCAGCTGGCGGGGGGCTACGAATGGTTCGCCGGCGCGACCGCCCTCTACCGGTCGAAGCGCTACATGGACGAGTCGAACCTCAATTACCTGCCCGAGTTCTACCGGGTCAACCTGCGTTTCGGCATTGAGAACGACCGCTACCGCCTCATGGCCTACGTGGACAACGCGTTCGATGGGGACGAGATTACGAACGGGCAGCGTGTCGTGGACCTCGGCAACCCCGACGGTTTCGCACCCGGCCGCGCCTACCTGCTGCACATGCCGCAGCCGCGCGTCTACGGTCTCCGCCTGCAGGCCAGGTTCTGAGCGTATTCGCCGGCCGGATGCCGGCGCGCCTCAGGCCGCGGGGACGCGGAACAGGGAGTAGACGAAGCGCCGGGTGACCGGTTGCGGCGCCTCCAGGTCCGGCCAGCTTGCGGCGGCCTCCGCGTCGAGGCGCGCCATGACCCGAGCGAGGAGCGGGTCCGGCAGGACCCAACTCTCCGCATCATCCCGCGAGCGGATGCCGTCGAGTACCTGCGCCGGGCTCAGAGTCGTTTCCCACTCCACGGCCGTGCGCTCCTCGCCGTTGTCGACGGGCTCTCCACCGAGTCCCACCAGGGTCTGCACGAGGCCGCGTGCGCCCGTCGGAAAGTCGACGCTCTCGGCGAGGTCCACGACGGCCTGCCGGAAGGCATTGCGCAGCCGGCCGGCGAAGGAGGCCGGGTCAACCCAGTCCCGGCCCAGGATGATCGTGCCGCCGGGGCGTACCAGGCTCAGCAGCTGTGCCAGCACGGTCTGCGCGTCGACCAGGTGGAGTACATGGACGCAGACTGCACCGTCGAAGGCGCTGTCTGCAAAGGGCAGGCGGGTAATGTCCCCGCGCACCAGGCGCAGCCCCGCCCGGGCCTGGCCCGCCAGGGCGGCGAGCATCTCCGAGGACAGGTCGATGCCGGTGACCTCGCAGCCGGCGCCGATCAGCGGCAGGGCGATGCGACCGGTGCCGACGCCCGGCTCCAGTACCTGTGCTCCCGTGCCGAGTTCCCGGGCCAGCGCCTCGCCGATGGCCGGTGTGACCGCTGCCGGGTGTCCGCGCAGCGCGTCGTAGCTGCCGGCGACACGGCGGTCGAAGCGATAATCCAGTTGATCACTGGCCATGGTCTGAATCCCGTGGATTGTTCCCTTGCCAGGGCAGCCTGTGGCCCCTGCCGTCGCCGCCCGGGGTGCCGATTATGCCGTGCGGCGGCCTGCTCAGGCAGTGGCGGTTGCGACGTCCAGGTTCGTCGCGGACGACGCCGGCTCGGCGGCCGCTGCGCCGGCTGAGCGCTGGAACCCCTCTACGTCGACACGTGTCAACAGCCATGCGGCGGTGAGCAGCAGGCTCGCCTCCGCGGAGAAGATCAGCCAGTAGGCCCCCTCGGGGGTCATGACCCCGGTGCCGATGAGAGCCGTGTGCAGGGCGCCGGCAGCGATCGCGGAGCCGCCCATGCCAAATGCCTGGGCAACGCCCCATAGCCCCATGTAGAGCCCTGTGGCGCCCTCGACTGTCATGTCCATCATCAGCGCCAGGGCACCGACGTTGAAGACGCCCGCGCAGATGCCCATGAGGAACAGGGTCGGCACCAGTAGCGGTTCGAGGCGCAGGAGGGCGATGACGCCGAGGAGGAAAAAGCCGCTGGCGGCCGCGACGCAACCCACCAGGGTTACCGTCTTCTTGGGCACCTTCAGGGCGGCGCTGAGCAGACCCATGAGCAGCATGCCGAGGAGGATGCCCGCGCCCCAGATCGGCTGGAAGCGGGTGGTCTGCTTGATATCCATGGCGAAGACCTCGGCGCCCAGGACTTCGATGAGGCTCTCCTGCAGGAACAGCGCGAACACGGCGCAGGCCACGAAGAGAAAGAATGCGCGCGTGTGCCTGTTCGTGGACACCAGGGTGAACGCGGAGACGAGCGGGTTTCCCGTCGGCGCCAGGGCGCGCGCCCGCGCCGCCGCGGCAGCCAGTTCCTCCCGGCCGAGGCGGCGCTCGACACCGATGACACCGAGGAGCACGGCGCCGATCACGATGGGTGGGGTCAGGTTGTAGAGATTCTGCATGGCCTCAGGGCTGAAGCTTGGGCGCACGGCATTCATGACCACCGCCGAAAAAATCGTGCTCAGGATCATGACGATCCAGACAACGGAGATGACGCCGCTGCGGGTCTCCTTGTCGGTGGTCTCGGCGATCAGCGAGTGGTAGCTGTCTGCAATCACGGCCATGCAAAGGCCGAAGGCGACGAACAGGGCGATCGCGGCAGCGGTCGCGCCGGGCAGGCCGTCGCCCATGGCAAAGGCAACCCGCGGCAGCAGCACGAAAAGCAGGCTGGCGACGATGCTGGCCCCGAGCAGGTAGGGCGTGCGCCGGTAGCCGAGGATCGGATGCGTGTCCGCAAGGCGGCCGACGACAACCTGGAACGGCGCCAGCAGGTAGTGGATGGAGAGCAGCGTTGTTACGATGACCGCGGCCACACCCAGTTCGACAATGGCGACCCGGTTGA
Source organism: Pseudohaliea sp. (assembly GCF_054552115.1). Classification (NCBI taxonomy): domain Bacteria; kingdom Pseudomonadati; phylum Pseudomonadota; class Gammaproteobacteria; order Cellvibrionales; family Halieaceae; genus Pseudohaliea; species Pseudohaliea sp. Next base: position 67,570 of record NZ_JBTOLW010000008.1, read on the forward strand.
AGTCGATGGTCAGCAGGGCAAACATCCACCCCACGGCGACTTTCGGCAGCGCTATCCGCAGCGTCCACAGGAATTTTCGGACAAGTTCCCAGGCGAGTTGCCACATAGGCAATGGCTTCTACAGGATGTACCCCCCAGTTTTAGGTATCTCCGGAGCGGTGTCAAACCAAATTGACACTGCATGTGTCAATTTTGCTGTTACGGGGATCTTCGCCCCTTGGCGCCCGCCGCGCTCTCCCCGTGCAGCCGCCGGCGCACGGCGCGCACGGAAAACCAAACGAGGGCGAAGACCGCCGGCGCCGCAAAACCCGTCGCCACCTCCGGGTCCACCGGCGTGCCCAGAGCCTTTGCCGACTTGAGCCCGTAGGCGATGAGCCCCACGGCGTAGTAGCTGATGGCAAAAATCGAGAAGCCCTCCACGGCCTGCTGCAGGCGCAGCTGCAGCGTGGCGCGCTCGGCCATGGTCTCGAGGATGGCCTGGTTCTGTTTCTTCTGCACCATGTCGACCATGGAGCCCAGCAGCCCGGCGGCCCGGGCGACCCGCTCGGCGACTTCGTGCGTGCGACGCTCCGCGGCGTCGCAGGTCCGCATGGCCGGCTGCAGGGTCTTCATGAGGAAGTTGGAGTAGCGCTGGTAGCTGCCGAGGCGCTGCTCGTCGCACTCGTTGACGCGCCGCTCGACGATGCCCGCGTAGGCCCGGGCGGCGGCGAAGCGGTAGGCGTTGGCCGCCGCGATGTGCTCCGCCTGGGCGGAGATGGCGGTGATCCGGCGCAGCAGTTCCTCGTGGGCGCTCTCGTCCCGGCGCCGGGCGAGCTGCCCCATGACCTCGTCAAGCTGCGGCTCCAGCTCGCCGAGCTCCGCCATGACTTCCCGGGCCCGGGGCAGGGCCATCATGGCGAGCATGCGGTAGGTTTCCATCTCTAGCAGCCGCTGCAGCAGCCGGGACAGGCGTCCCTCGCTGATGCCCCGGTCGATGACCACGATGCGCACGAAGCCTTCGGCATCGTGGCGGAAGGCGGACCAGACTTCGGCGCCGCTCTCGGACATGGTGCCGCCGTAGATCTGCCGCGCGCCGAGCAGGGAGCGGGCCGTCTCGACGGAAACATCGTCCACGGTGACGTCGCCCTCCCCGGCGCCCGCGACCAGGACCTCGATCTTCACCCCCACGAACATGTCGTCCATGAGCTCCTCGCGCTTGCCGGCGTCGAGGAAGTCCAGGGCAGACTCGGCAAAGGGCGGCCGGCCGTTGCCGGGCACCATGATGGTGTGGCTCGTGGCCTCCGTGTGGCCCTCCCACTTGATCAGGCAGGAGCCGATCTGAACCGAGTGGTGGCGGCTGTCCGCCGCCGGCTGCCCCTGGCCGTGGTCTGCACAGAAGGCGGCAAAGCTGCGCCGGCTCTCCTCCAGGCTGGTTTCACTGCGCAGCGCCACGAGGTGCGTGCAGCGGAAGGGCGAGGGCAGCGACAGGCTCGGCCTGGCGTGCCACTCGTTGGAGAGCGCGATGCGCTGCTGGCGATGGGGAGCGACGCTCACCCGCTGTTCCGTGGTCATGATCCCGTTCTCCCGGGGTGGTGCTGCGGCAGGTCAGCCGCCCGCTACATCATGCCAGAACGCTTCCATGGCCGCCTGTGTCGCCACCGGCTGTTCCCAGTGCGGCAGCCCCAGCGTTGGCTCGATACGCTCGGCACGCCAGTTGGGGCAGGCGTCCAGCAGCTCGGGCAGCCGCTCGAAGGAGATGTTCGGGTCGTCGTCGTAGAGCACCAGCACGGGGATGCTCACCCGCCGGTACAGGGCATTCACGGCGTCGGCGGTGAACAGCTGCATGGACAGGAAATAGAACGGCGCGTGCCGGGCGCCAGGCTGCTGCGTGGTGCGGTGCGCGTAGTCCACCAGGTCCTCGGGCGCCTTGCCCGTGAAACCCATGTTGAGGAAGTAGCGCACGCTCGGCTTTACCGTGAGGGCCCGGTACAGGCCTGCGCCAACGCCGGGCAGCTGGAAAAAGCGCAATAGCCGGCGCTGCGCCACCGGCCCCGGCGGGTCGCGGTCGCGCAGGCCTGTGGGGCTGAGCAGGACCAGGCTGCGGATCTGATCTGTGGCCAGGCTGGCCCGGGCGGCGAACTCGGCGGTGGTGGACAGGGCGACCACATCGCTGGGCGCGCCGATGACCGCGTCGACGAAGCCGCTGATCGCATCCGCGAACAGCTGTGCGTCATAGCGGCGGTCGCGGCGCTCCGAGTGACCGAAGCCCGGCAGTTCCAGCGCGTAGACCGGGCGCTGGCCGCGGTAGTGCTCGAACAGGGGCTTCATCTCGTAGGCGCTCGGCGCCGCATTGATGCTGTGCAGGAGCAGCAGGGGCGTGCCGCTGGCAGCGGTATCGGCCCTCGTGGTGTCGGCATAGTAGGCGAGGCGGCCGCAGCGGTCGCTCGTCCAGTTCTCGATACCGGCCTCGAGGGCCACAGGCAGTGGTTTCGCCATTGGGCAATACCTGGACAGGTCGAGCGTGAGCCCCGCAGCATAGCAGAGTCGGTCCGTTGCCGACGTTGCCGCAGTTCCGCCGCCGATGACCTGTGTCAGTTTTTCTCCAACCGCCCGCCTGTCAGCTTGAGTTTCCGCGGCACTGCCGTTAAAAGGTGAAGTCATTCGGGGGTGGCCGGGCGCGCTGTGCCGGTCGCCGCCAACGCCGCAAGCGATACAAGGATCCCTTCAATCATGGCACTCGCCTATCCTTTCTCGGCCATCGTCGGCCAGGACGAGATGAAACGCGCCCTCCTCATCGCCTCCGTGGACCAGGACGTCGGCGGCGTTCTCGTGTTCGGCGACCGCGGCACGGGCAAGTCCACGGCCATCCGGGCTCTCGCGGCGCTCATGCCGAAGATGGCGGTGGTTTCCGGCTGTCCCTATAACTGCGATCCCGAAGGTGCGCGGCCGGGCCTGTGCGCCCAGTGCCGCCCGGGCGAACATCACGGCGCGGAGAAGGTCCGCAAGGAGCCCATGCCGGTGGTGGACCTGCCGCTCGGTGCCACGGAAGACCGCGTCATCGGCGCGCTGGACCTGGAGCGCGCCCTGCGCGACGGCGAGAAGGCCTTCGAGCCGGGCCTCCTCGCCCGGGCGCACCGGGGTTTTCTATATATCGACGAGGTGAACCTCCTCGAGGACCACATCGTCGATGCACTCCTCGACGTGGCCGCCTCGGGCGAGAATGTCGTCGAGCGGGAGGGCCTGTCCATTCGCCACCCGGCCCGCTTCGTCCTCGTCGGCAGCGGCAACCCGGAGGAGGGCGAACTGCGCCCGCAACTGCTGGACCGCTTCGGCCTGTCGGTGGAGGTCGCCACGCCCCAGGACATCAAGGCGCGGGTGGAGATCGTGCGCCTGCGCGACGAGTTCGAGCGCGACCGGGCGGCCTTCATCAAGCGTTTCCAGCGCAAGGAGGGCAAGGTGCGGCGCAAGATCCAGGACGCGCGCGCGCACCTCGAGAGCGTCGACCTGCCCGATGCCATCGTCGGGACGGCTGCCAACCTGTGCATGACGCTGGGCACGGACGGCCTGCGCGGCGAACTGACCCTGATCCGCGCCGCCCGCGCCCTGGCAGCCCTCGAGGGGGCCGAGGCGGTGACCGCCGCGCACCTGCGCACGGTGGCCCCCTCGGTACTGCGGCATCGCCTGCGCCGCGACCCGCTGGACGAGGCGGGCTCCGGCGCGCGGGTCGGCCGGGCGATCGAGGAGGTCTTTGACGCGTGAACGGCGGGGCAGCCAGCGCAGCGGCCGGGGACCCCGCCCTCGCCGCGCTCTGGCGCGACGGGCTGCGCGCCGCGGCGCTGCTTGCGGTCGATCCGGCTGGCCTCGGCGGCGTCGCCCTGCGCGCCTGCCCGGGACCGGTCCGCGAGGCCTGGCTGGAAGAGTGGCGTGCCCTGGTCGGTGACGCGCCGGTGCGCCGGGTGCCCCTGCACATTACCGAGTCCCGCCTCCTCGGTGGCCTCGACCTCGCGGCCACGCTCCGCGCCGGGCTGCCGGTCACCGAGCGCGGGCTGCTGGCCGACTGCGATGGCGGCTTCGCCATTCTCGCCATGGGCGAGCGCGCGAGCCGCTCCACGGTAGCCCACCTGGCCACGGCCCTCGACCGGGGCGAGCTGACCCTCGCCCGCGAGGGCATCCACGGTGAGGTCGAGGCCCGCATCGCCCTGGTAGCCCTCGACGAGGGGCAGGACGACAGCGAGGTGCTGTCACCGGTGCTGCGCGACCGCCTCGCCTTCCAGCTCGACCTCACGCCCCTGTCCATCCGCGATCTCGACGAGCCGCCCTTCGATGCCGCCGATGTTGCCGAGGCCCGGGCGATGCTCGGGGCCGTCAGCGTTCCGGAAGACGCCGTCAAGGCCCTGGTCGCCACCGCCATGGCGCTCGGGGTCGCCGGGGTGCGTGCCTGCCAGTTTGCCGTGGCGGCTGCCCGGGCCGGGGCGGCGCTCGCCGGCCGTAGCGAGGTCGACGAACGCGATCTCGACCTCGCCGCGCGCCTGGTGCTCTCGCCGCGGGCCACGCAGATCCCGGCACCGCCGGAGGAGCCGGAAGAGCCCGAACAGGCGCCGCCGGAGGAGCCGGACCCCGACGACGGTGACAAGGGCGAAGACGACGAACCCCCGGAGCCGCCGGACCTCGATCAGCCGCTCGAGGACCGGGTGCTGGAGGCGGCCGCCGCTGCCATCCCCGAGGCGCTGCTTGCCAGCCTTGAGGCCAGCACGATACAGCGCAGCCGCGGCGGCGCCGGCGGCCGCTCCGGCGTGCAGCAGCGTTCGAAGCTGCGCGGCCGTCCCATGGGCACGCTGCCCGGTGATCCGCGCCACGGTTCGCGCCTCAGCCTCATCGATACGCTGCGCGCGGCGGCGCCCTGGCAGCCTCTGCGCCGCGCCAGCCACGCCGCGGAAGGCCGCACGGACGCCCCGGGGGTGATCGTGCAGAAGGACGACTTCCGCGTGACGCGCTTCCGGGAGCGCACGGAGAGCACCATCATCTTCGCGGTGGATGCCTCCGGCTCGGCGGCCCTGCACCGCCTCGCCGAGGCCAAGGGCGCGGTGGAGCTCCTGCTCAACGACTGCTACGTGCGCCGCGACCAGGTGGCCCTCATCGCCTTCCGCGGGGAGGGTGCCGAGATGCTGCTGCCGCCCACCCGGTCCCTCGTGCGCGCCAAGCGCAACCTGTCGGCCCTGCCCGGCGGCGGCGGGACGCCCCTGGCCGCGGCCATCGACGCCGCCGCCTCCCTGGCCGAGCACATCCAGCGCCGCGGCGGCACGCCGAGCGTGGTGTTTCTCACCGACGCCCGCGCCAACATCACCCGCGAGGGCAAGGCCGGGCGCCAGCAGGCCTTTGAGGAGGCCCTGGCCTCGGCCGGGCAGCTGCGGGTCCTCGACGTGCGCAGCATGGTCATCGATACCTCGCCCCGGCCGCACCCGAACGCCGAGGCCCTCGCCCGCTCTCTCGCCGGCCGCTACCTGCCCCTGCCCCACGCCGACGCCCGCGCGCTGCGCGATACCGTCGAGGCGGTCGGGGCCTGATGGTCGCGGATATCCGCGAGGACTGGCCGAACCGGGCTGCGAGCCGCTACGTCGACGCCGGCGGGCTGCGCTGGCACGTGCAGTCCCTTGGCGACGGTGGCCCCGTGCTGCTCCTGCTCCACGGCACCGGGGCGGCGACCCATTCCTGGGCGGGCCTGGCGCCGCTGCTGGCGACCCGCTTCCGGGTGGTGGCGCCGGACCTGCCCGGGCACGGTTATACCGACTACCAGCCTTCGGCCCGTTCCCTGCCCGGCATGGCGCGGGCGGTCCGCGCGCTGCTCGACGAGCTGGCCCTGGCGCCGGCGCTGATCGCGGGCCACTCCGCCGGCGCCGCGGTCGCCGCCCGGCTGGTGCTCGACGGCGGCGCCGCGCCGGTGGCCCTGGTGTCGCTGAACGGCGCGCTGCTGCCGCTCCCGGGCATGATGGGCAGGCTCTTTCCCGGGGCCGCGCGGGTCCTCGACCGGGTGCCGGCGCTGCCGCAGCTGCTGGCCTTCAGCGCCCGGCGGCGGCCGATGATGGACCGCTTCATCGAGCAGACCGGCTCGGCCAGCGACAATATCGGCGTCGATTTCTACCACGGCCTGTCGCGCTCCTCGAAGCACATCCGTGGGGTCCTCGGCATGATGGCCGCCTGGGAGCTGGAGGGCCTGGAGGCCGACCTGCCCCGGCTCGCGGTGCCCCTGCACCTCGTGGCCTGCCAGAACGACCGGGCCGTACCGCCCGCCCAGGCGCGCAGCCTCCTCGGCCGCGTCCCCGCCGCCGTGCTGCACCCGGTGCCGGGGCTCGGCCACCTCGGCCACGAGGAGAACCCGCAGCTGTTCGCCGACCTGATCATGGGGATTGCGCACGAGGCGGGGTTGCCCTGAGCTCTCTTGAGAGGCTTGTCCCGGTGTCCCGGAGGCTCATCGTGGATTTCCGCGGGGAGCGTGGGAGATTGCTCTGAGCCAGGCCCAACCGGTTCGCTCCTGGCTGTCAACTGCTCGCAGTTTCCCGGGACGGCTGCCGAAGGGTACCCCCAGTCGCTCCCCGATACACGCTTGGTGGGGGCACCCTTCGGCAGCCGCCCCTACCGCCCTGGAAGGCCGCAGGGCGGTAGGGGCGAGAGCGGGAGTCTTCTCTCACAAAGCGTGTATCGGGGAGCGACTGAGAGAAGACTCCCGCTCTCGCACCGGGGAAAGTGCAAAGACTCGTTTGCGTTCAAGCGTTGATTGAAGAGACGGATCTTGTCCTGAATCAAGCTTCCCGGACGGCGGTGCTGTGCTATGCTGTTAAGCCAGCTTGACACTTTGGGGTGTAAGAAAAAATGAACAGTCCGCTGCCGGAGTTCACCACGCCCATCGCCGGGCCCGACGCCCCCCACGCCGTGGTCATCGGCAGCGGTATCGGCGGCCTCGCCGCGGCGATCCGCCTCGGCGCCCGCGGTTTCCGCGTCACCGTGCTCGAGCGCCTCGATGCCCCGGGCGGCCGCGCCTACGTGCACAAGCAGGACGGCTTCACCTTCGATGCCGGGCCGACCATCGTCACTGCGCCGTTCCTGCTGCGTGAACTCTGGAACCTCTGCGGCAAGCGCTTCGAGGATGACGTGGACCTGCGCCTCATGTCGCCGTTCTACCGCATCCGCTTCGATGACGGGAAAGTGTTTGACTACTCCGGCGACGCCGACAAGACGCGAGCGGAGATCGCCCGTTTCAATCCCGCGGATGTCGCCGGCTACGACCGGTACATGGAGGTGAGCCGCCGCACCTACGAGATCGGCTTCGAGAAAGTGGGCCACCTGCCCTTCGACTCCTTCGCCGACCTCATGAAGATGGCGCCGGACTTCCTCGCCCTGCGGGCCTACCGCAGCGTCTACAACCAGGTCTCGCACTACGTGCAGGACCCCTACGTGCGCATCGTGCTCAGCTTCCACCCGCTGCTGGTGGGCGGCAATCCCTTCTCCGTGCCGGCGGTGTACACGCTCATTTCCTACCTCGAGCGCCAGTACGGCGTGTACTCGGCCATGGGCGGGACCGGGGCCATTATCAACGGGCTCGTCGGCCTCATCCGCGGCCAGGGCAACCGGCTGCGCTTCAACGCGGAGGTGGACGAGATCCTCGTGGAGCAGGGCAGGGCCACCGGTGTCCGCCTCGCCGATGGCGAGACCCTCAAGGCCGATATCGTGGTCTCCAATGCGGACGCGGCCTGGACCTACCGGCACCTGGTGCCCGCCAGCGCGCGCAAGACCTGGACCAACCGGCGCATCGAGCGTTCGCGCTTCTCCAACGGGCTCTTCGTCTGGTACTTCGGCACCAACCGCCGCTACGAGGACGTGCCGCACCATGCCATCGTGCTCGGCCCCCGTTACAAGGGCCTGGTTACCGATATCTTCCGGCACAAGCGCCTGACCCAGGATTTCAGCCTCTACCTGCACCGGCCCACGGCCACCGACCCGAGCCTGGCGCCGGAAGGCTGCGACACCTTCTACGCCCTGTCGCCGGTGCCGCACCTCGAGGGCGACGTGGACTGGTCGACGCACGCCGAGACCTACCGCAAGGCCATCGAGCAGCGCCTCGAGGAGACGGTGCTGCCGGGCCTCGGTGCTTCCCTGGCGACGTCCCTGGTCACCACGCCGCTGGATTTCGAGAACCGGCTCCTGTCCTACCGCGGCGCCGGCTTCAGCTTCGAACCGGTACTTTGGCAGAGTGCCTCCTTCCGCCCGCACAACCGCAGCGAGGATGTGCAGGGACTCTACCTGGTCGGCGCCGGTACGCACCCCGGCGCCGGGATGCCCGGGGTCATTTCGTCGGCCCGGGTGCTGGACACGGTCGTTCCCCATGCCAACACCTTCCGCTGAGCGCCCGCTGCCGCTGCACGAGGCGGACCTCGCGGCCTGCCGGACGCTGCTGAAGACCGGCTCGCGCTCGTTCTTCGCGGCCGCCCATTTCCTGCCTTACCGCTGCCGCGATGCGGCGACGGCGCTGTATGCCTTCTGCCGCCAGGCCGATGATGCGGTGGACGAAAGCGGCGCGCCCGCGGAGGCGCTCGCGGTGCTGCACCAGCGCCTCGATGCGATCTATGCCGGTACGCCGCAGAACTACCCGTCGGACCGGGCGCTCGCCGCCGTGGCGCAGCGCTGCGGCCTGCCCAAGGCGCTGCTGGAGGCGCTGCTGGAGGGTTTTGCCTGGGATGCGGAAGGTCGCGCCTATGAGGACCTGGAGGGCGTGCTCGCCTACTCGGCGCGGGTGGCGGGCACGGTCGGCGTGATGATGGCCGTGCTCATGGGGGAGCGTGATGCTGATGTCCTCGCCCGCGCGGCGGACATGGGCGTGGCCATGCAGCTGACGAACATCAGCCGGGACGTGGGCGAGGATGCGCGCAACGGCCGCCTCTACCTGCCGCGGGCCTGGCTGCGCGAGGCGGGCATCGACCCGGAGGCCTTCCTCGCCGAGCCGAAGCACAGCGAGGGGCTCGCCCTGGTACTGGCCCGGCTCCTCGCCGTGGCCGATACGCTCTACGGTCGCGCCGACAGCGGCCTGGCCCGCCTGCCCTCGCGCTGCCGGCCGGGGATGTACGCAGCGCGCCTGCTCTACTCGGCGATCGGCGAGCAGCTGGCCGCCGGCGGTTACGACTCGGTGAGCCGGCGCACGGTGGTGCCCGGCACCGGCAAGCTGCGCCGGCTCCTCGGCCTGACCCGCCTGCCCTGGCTGGGCGAGAGCGACCTGGCGGCACCGGTGCTCGCGGCGAATCACTTCCTGGTCGAGGCCGTGAATGCCCACCCGGGGCCCCGGGTCAGCTCCCTGCTCGAGAGCGAGGGGCGGATTTCCTGGGTCCTGGAGCGCTGGGCCGAGCTCGACGAACGCGCCCGCCTGCCGCTGCGGGCCACCATTTCCGCCAGCGGCGCCCGCCGCGCCTGATCAGCTGCGGCGGGCCCTTCGCGGCAGCCGGAAGGGCAGCAGCAGCTGCACCCAGCGCCGGCTGAACCGGTCCAGGTTCAGGCTCTCGTGCACGGCATGAACCGGCTCGCCGAGCGCGCGATACGCCAGTAGCGAGCGTGAATAAAAAGGCGTGTCCTCGAGGGTGCGGCGCACGCTTACCGGGGTGCCGGGTTCGGCCTGGGTGCTGCGTGCCATGCGCCAGATAGCGGCGCGCGGCAGCTGCTGCGTGGGCAGGGGGTCAAGCTCCGTCACCGCGCCGGTGGCGCCGAAGCGCAGGGCGAGCAGGCGCTCGCTGCCGTCCCGCAGCCGCGCGTGGTACTGCACCAGGCTGCCGCCGTCGGCGAGCGGCGCCCGCGACCAGTCCCAGTCCCGGAAGGCCCGCTCCAGCGGCTCCGCCCCGCGGTTGCTGTCGAAGTAGCCGTGCCCCTCCCAGCTGAGGCCGGGTTTCTCCATGGTGACCCGGGCGCGGCAACTCGGCGCAATCGGCCACCAGCGGTGCCTGCCGGCCGGGTCGAGGGCGTAGTCCGTGGCGGTGATGCCCGGCAGCGAAAGCTCGATGCGGCCGCGCAGGCGGCCGGGCAGCGGGACCGTGATCTCGTCGAGGCTGACGGTTACCTGCCGGCCCTGCCAGTGGATCGACGAGTTGCGGGCGCGAAGCCGCTCGCTGTCGCGGGTTAAGTCGCCGGCGCCGCGCTCGGTCATGGCCCAGTGCTTGCGCCGAGGGTTGTAGAGCACCGCGTTGAAGCCGCAGTACTGCTCCGGGTCCGGCGCGGCCAGGCGGCGCCGGGCGGCGGCGTACCAGGGGGAGAAGACGCTGCCGACGAACACGATCACCGTGAGGGCGTGCTCGCCGTCATCGCTCATGGCATCGAGGTACCACCAGTGGTAGCCGCCGGGGGTCACCGGGGCGGCAAACCCGGGCGCCGGTGCGGCCGCGCGCTCGAGCATCGCTTCTTGTCCTGGATCAGTAAAGTTCCTTGCAGTCTAGCAATGTCTAACTTAAATTACAGTCTATACTGTCAATAAAACTGGACAGACCGGCGGGCCCGCCAAGGGCCGAAGCCGGCGCCGGAAGGCGCCGGGACAAGCCCGCAGGCGGGCGCGCAAGGGCGCAAGGGAAGGTGGTGCGATGGGCAAGATCGAGACACAGGGGCTCCCGGGCTATGAACTGGCGCTGCAGGACGCCGTGGCCCTTGCGGCGGGGGACGCCTGTCCGCCGCAGCTGGCGCGAGCGCTGCAGTACGCCGTCTTTCCGGGCGGTGCCCGGGTGAGACCACAGCTGTGCATGGCCGTCGCCGCCGCCAATGGCGGTGGCGACCCGGCACTGACCCGCGCCGCGGCGGCCGCCATCGAACTGCTCCACTGCGCCTCCCTGGTCCACGACGACATGCCCTGCTTCGACAACGCCAGCGAACGCCGGGGCAAGCCCTCGGTGCACCAGGCTTTCGGCGAGCAGCTGGCGCTCCTCGCCGGGGATGCGCTGATCGTGGCCGCCTTCGAGACCCTGGGCCGCGCGTCGGCGGCGGGTGACCCGGCGCGGCTGCCGGCGCTGCTTGCGGTGATCGCCGAGGGCGTGGGTGCGCCCCACGGGATCTGCGCCGGCCAGGCCTGGGAATGCGAGTCCCGGGTGGATCTCGAGCGCTATCACCGGGCCAAGACCGGGGCCCTGTTCATCGCCGCCACGGCCGCGGGAGCGGTCGTGTCGGGGGGCGATGTCGCCGCCTGGCGCCGCCTCGGCGACTGCATCGGCCACAGCTACCAGGTGGCCGACGACATTCTCGACGCCGCCGCGGAGGCCGCCGAGATCGGCAAGCCGACGGGGCAGGACGAGGTCCACGGCCGGCCCTCCGCGGTGCGCAGCCTCGGCCTCGACGGCGCCGTCGCCCACCTGAAGGAGCTGGTGGACGCGAGCGTCGAAGCCGTGCCGCCCTGTGCCGGCCGCGAGCAGCTGCAGCAGCTCGTCCGCAACCAGTCCCGGCGCTTCCTGCCGAAGGGCCTGGCCGGCCAGGCCGCCTGAGCGCGGTGGGCGAACCGGGCGCCAGCCACGTCGCGGCGGTGGGCGAGAACCCGCCAGGCACCCGCGGGTTGCGCGAGCGCTTCCTGTCCTGGCGTGACCGGCTGCTGGGAAACCCGGCCTTCCATCGCGCCGCGGCCCGCTTCCCGCTGACCCGTCCCATCGCCCGGCGTCGTGCCCGTGCACTCTTCGACCTGAGCGCGGGCTTCGTCTACTCGCAGATCCTTTTTGCCTGCGTTCGAGCGGGACTCTTTGAACGGCTTGCGGAGGGCCCGCGCAGTACCGCGGCGATCGCCACGGCCACGGGGCTGCCGGAGGAGGGGGCGCTGCGGCTCCTGCGTGGTGCTGCGGCCCTGCGCCTCGTGCAGGCGGCCGGCAAGGGATTCTGGCGTCTCGGTGAGCAGGGCGCGGTGATGCTCGGTAATCCCTCCATCGGCGCCATGGTGTCGCACCACGAACGTCTCTACGCCGACCTCGCCGATCCACTCGCGCTGCTCGGGGGGCGCGCGGACACGAACCTCGCGCGCCTCTGGCCCTACGCCGCCGGCGAGCGCGACGCCATGGCGGCGGCGGAGGTCGCCGCCTACAGCGAACTCATGGCCGGCTCCCAGAGCCTGCTGTCGGAAGACATTCTCGATGCCTGTGGCGCGGCCGGCAGCCGCCACTGGCTCGACGTGGGCGGGGGTGAAGGCGTGTTCCTGGCCGCCGCCCTGCGTCGCAACAGCGCGCTGCACGGCACGGTCCTGGACCTGCCCCAGGTCGCGACCCGCGCCCGGGAACGGCTGCTGCAGTGCGGGCTCGCCGCCCGTGCCGAGGCCGTGGGCGGCGACATGTTCAACGATCCCTGGCCCGCGGGCGCCGACACGATCTCCCTGGTACGCGTGCTGCACGACCACGACGACGCGCCGGCCCGCGCCCTCATTGCGCGGGCCCGGGAGGCGCTGCCGCCCGGCGGCCGCCTGGTGATCGCCGAACCCCTGGCCGGCACCCGGGGCGCCGAGGCCATGGGCGATGGCTATTTCGGCTTCTATCTCTGGGCCATGGGCAGCGGCCGTCCGCGGACCGCGGACGAGCTCCGGCGCTGGGTGCTGGAGGCCGGTTTCGATCGGTGCCGGGAACTGAAAACCGCCCAGCCGATGCTCGCGCGGGTGCTGGTGGCGGAACGTGACGGACAGGGTGTTAATTCAACTTGACATCTCAGAATGTAAACCTAAACTTACACCTAGCGGTTTTGCTAGGACAGCCGCCATGCCCGTCGCCACAGTGCGCCGGGTCAGCAGGTAAGTTGTTGTCAGGTCAGGGGATTTCCTGGTGAGCAGTCAAGCTACAGCTGTCGTCTTCGAGCAACCGGGCAAGCTGTCCGTGCGCAAGGTCGGCATCGTCGAGCCCGCCGAGGGCGACTGCGTCATTGATATCGAGTGGAGCGGCATCAGCACGGGCACCGAGCGCTTGCTCTGGCAGGGCCGCATGCCGGCCTTCCCGGGGCTCGCCTATCCACTCGTACCCGGTTACGAATCCGTGGGTCGTGTCGCCGCCGTGGGCGACGGCTGCACCCTTGCGGTGGGCGAGCGCGTCTTTGTGCCCGGTTCCCGCGGCTACACGGATGTGCAGGGACTGTTCGGCGGCGCCGCCGATCGCCTCGTGGTGGATGCCACGCGGGTGACGCCGCTGGGCGACGCGTTGGGGGAAGAAGCAGCCCTCCTGGCTCTCGCGGCCACGGCCCTGCGTGCCGTGACCCGGGGGCCGGAGGGTGTGCTTCCCGATCTCGTGATCGGCCACGGTGTCCTTGGCCGGCTGGTTGCGCGGGTGGTGCTCGCCCTCGGCGGCGAGGCGCCGACGGTCTGGGAACGCGACGCCGGGCGGCGCGCCGGCGCCGACGGCTACCCCGTTATCGACCCCGAGAGCGAAACGCGCCGCGACTACCGTCTCATCTGCGATGTCAGCGGGGCCGTGGGGCTCCTCGATACGCTCGTGGCGCACCTCGCCCCGGGCGGCTGCATCGTGCTTGCCGGCTTCTACCAGGAGCCGGTGTCCTTCACCTTCCCGCCGGCCTTCATGCGTGAGGCGCAGCTGCGCATCTCCGCTGAATGGCAGCAGGAAGATCTCGAGGCCGTCGTCAAGCTGGTTGCCGACGGGCGGCTAGACCTCGACGGCCTCATCACGCACCGCCAGCCCGCGGCCCATGCCGCGCCAGCCTATCGCCAGGCCTTTGGCGATAGTGAATGCCTAAAAATGATCCTGGATTGGAGGTCCGTTCAATGACTGATGCATCCGTGAATGAATACACACCGGATCACGAGAAAGAAGACGCCGGTGATCTCCTCGCGAGTTCGGGGGGCGGACCGAAGACACAGATCATTGCCATCTATGGCAAGGGGGGGATCGGCAAGAGCTTCACGCTTTCGAACCTGTCCTACATGATGGCCCAGCAGGGCAAGAAGGTGCTGCTCATCGGCTGCGACCCGAAGAGCGACACGACCTCGCTCCTCTTCGGCGGCAAGGCCTGCCCCACGATCATCCAGACCGCCTCGGCCAAGAAAGAGGCGGGCGAGGAAGTGCGCGTCGAAGACGTCTGCTTCATGCGTGACGGCGTCTTCGCCATGGAACTCGGCGGCCCGGAAGTCGGCCGGGGCTGCGGCGGCCGGGGCATCATCCACGGCTTCGAGACCCTCGAGAAGCTCGGCTTCCACGAGTGGGATTTCGACTACGTGCTGCTCGACTTCCTCGGCGATGTGGTCTGCGGCGGCTTCGGCCTGCCCATCGCCCGGGACATGTGCCAGAAGGTCATCGTGGTCGCCTCGAATGACCTGCAGTCGCTCTACGTGGCCAACAACGTCTGCTCGGCGGTCGAGTACTTCCGCAAGCTCGGCGGCAATGTCGGCGTTGCCGGCATGGTCACCAACAAGGATGACGGCACCGGCGAGGCCCAGGCCTTCTGCAAGGCCGTGGGCATCCCGGAGCTGGCCAGCATCCCGGCCCACGACGACATCCGCCGCAAGAGCGCCAACTACGAGATCATCGGCTACCCCGATGGCGAATGGGGCCCGCTCTTCGGCCAGCTGGCCACGAATGTTGCCGAAGCGCCGCCGCACCAGCCGGCGCCGCTGTCCCAGGACGGCCTGCTCGAACTCTTCTCCGGCGACGACGTGGGCCGCGACGTCGTGCTGCAGCCGGCCACGCAGGCCGATCTCTGCGGCGCGGATCATGCGCCGAAGCCATCCCTCGAGGTGATCTATGACACGGTCTGAACACGAGCCGGCGCCCGAGGCACCCGCCGTGAACGGTGCCGAGCGTATCCCCGTCGCCCCGGTGGAAGAGCTGCCGGCGTCGGAAGTCGAGAGCGTGGAGGCGGCGGTCGCCTCCGAGGGCGGCGGCTGCCACGCCGGCGCCACGCGCATGCAGGCCGACGCGAAAGCCAGCGGCAAGGGCGCGGTCCTCGAGCAGTACAAGCAGGACTACCCGACGGGCCCGCACGACCAACCGCAGAGCATGTGCCCGGCCTTCGGTTCCCTGCGCGTCGGGCTGCGCATGCGGCGCACGGCGACGGTGCTCTCCGGCTCCGCCTGCTGCGTGTACGGACTGACCTTTACCTCGCACTTCTACGGCGCCCGGCGCACCGTGGGCTATGTGCCCTTCGATTCCGAGACGCTGGTCACCGGCAAGCTGTTCGAGGATATCCGCGAGTCCGTACACAAGCTCGCCGACCCGGAGCAGTACGACGCGGTGGTCATTATCAACCTCTGCGTGCCCACGGCCTCCGGCGTCCCCCTGGACCTCCTGCCGAAGGCCATCAACGGCGTACGCATCATCGGCATCGACGTGCCGGGCTTCGGCGTGCCGACGCATGCGGAGGCCAAGGACATCCTGGCCGGCGCCATGCTGCGCTACGCGCGCACGGAAGCGGAGGCCGGCCCCGTGGCCGCCCCGACCGGCGGGCACAGTGAAAAGCCGGCCATCGCTCTCATCGGCGAGATGTTCCCGGTGGACGCCGTGACTATCGGCCGGCTCCTGGACCCGATGGGCCTCGCCGCCGGCCCCATGGTGCCCACGCGGGAGTGGCGCGAGCTCTACGGCGCCCTCGACTGCGCCGCCGCCGCCATGATCCACCCCTTCTACACCGCCACGCAGCGCCAGTTCGACGCCGCCGGCCGGCCCTGCCTGGGCTCGGCGCCGGTGGGCTACGAGGGCACGGAAGCCTGGCTCGAGTCCGTGGCCGGGACCCTCAACATCGGCAACGACGCGCTTGCGGCCGCCAAGGAGGCTGCGCTGCCGGCGATTGCCGAGGCCCTGAAAGCCACGCAGATCGATGCGCGCATTACCCTCTCCGGTTACGAGGGCTCGGAACTGCTGGTCGCCCGGCTGCTGGTGGAGAGCGGCGCCGATCTGCGCTACGTCGGTACCGCCTGCCCGAAGACCCGCTGGTCCGATGCGGACCGGGAGTGGCTCGAGGCCCGGGGCGTGGAGGTGAACTTCCGCGCTTCCCTCGAGGACGACGTGGCCGCGATGCGCAACTACGAGCCGGACCTCGCCATCGGCACCACGCCGGTGGTGCAGAAGGCCAAGGAACTGGCCATCCCCGGCCTGTACTTCACCAACCTCATTTCCGCGCGCCCGCTCATGGGTGCAGCCGGCCCGGGCTCCATTGCCCAGGTCATCAACGCCGCCGTCGCCAACAAGGACCGCTTTGACGCCATGGAAGCGTTCTTCGACGGCGTGGGCGAGGGCGACAATGCCGGCATCTGGCAGCCGGAAATGCTCGGTGCGAAACACGCGCCCCTGGGCGCGGGAGGAGCGGCCTGATGCTGGTGCTCGATCACGATCGCGCCGGGGGCTACTGGGGCTCCGTGTACGTGTTCACGGCCGTGAAGGGCCTGCAGACCATCATCGACGGCCCGGTGGGTTGCGAAAACCTGCCGGTGACCTCCGTGCTGCACTACACCGACGCGCTGCCGCCGCACGAGCTGCCGGTGGTGGTCACCGGCCTGGCCGAAGAGGAGCTCGGCCAGCACGGGACCGAGGGCGCCATGCGCCGCGCCCACGAGACCCTGGACCCGGATCGCCCGGCGGTGGTGGTGACGGGCTCCATCGCCGAGATGATCGGGGGCGGGGTGACGCCGGAAGGTACCGGCATCGAGCGCTTCCTTCCCCGGACCATCGACGAAGACCAGTGGCAGAGCGCAGACCGCGCCATGAACTGGCTGTGGACCCGTTTCGGCGCGAAGAAGGGCAAGAAGCTCCGCGACGCATGGCAGAAGAAGCGTGAGGCCGGCAAGGCCGCTCCCCGGGTCAACATCATCGGGCCGATCTACGGCATGTTCAACACCTGGTCGGACCTCGCCGAGCTCCGCCGCCTGGTCGAGGGCATGGGCGCCGAAGTCAACATGGTCTTCCCCCTCGGCTGCCACATCGACGACGTGTGCAAGCTCGCCGAGGCCGACGTCAACATCTGCATGTACCGGGAGTTCGGCCGGCTGCTCTGCGAGGAGCTCGACGTGCCCTACCTGCAGGCCCCCATCGGCCTGCACAGCACCACCAAGTTTCTCGAGAAGCTGGGCGAACTGCTCGAGCTCGATCCGCAACCGTTCATCGCGCGGGAGAAGCACACCACCATCAAGCCGATCTGGGACCTGTGGCGCTCCGTCACCCAGGACTTCTTCGGCACGGCCAGCTTCGGCATCGCGGCGAACGAAACCTACAGCCGCGGCGTGCGCCACTTCCTCGAGGAAGAGCTGGGGCTGCCCTGCCACTTTGCCTTCGAGCGCCGCGCCGGCACCAAGACCGACAACGAGGCCATTCGCGCCGCCGTGCAGACCAGGACGCCCCTGGTGGTCTTCGGCGGCTACAACGAGCGCATGTACCTCGCCGAGGTGGGGGCACGCGCCGTCTACATCCCCGCATCGCTGCCCGGCACGATTATCCGCCGGCATACGGGCACGCCGTTCATGGGCTATGGCGGCGCCTGCTACCTGGTGCAGGAGGTCTGCAACGCCCTGTTCGATGCGTTGTTCCACATCCTGCCGCTGGGCACGGACCTCGACAAGGCCGAGGCCACGCCGGCCCGGGAGCGGACCTCCATCGCCTGGGAAGTCGAGGCGGAAATGGCCCTCGACAAGCTCGTGGCCGCCGAACCGATCCTGGTTAGGATCTCCGCGGCCAAGCGCCTGCGTGACGCGGCGGAAAGCGCCGCCCGCGGCAGCGGCGCCGAGCAGGTCACCATGCAACACCTGCAGCTGGCTCGCCAGCTGCTCGCCTCGGGAGGCGCTGCGTGAGCAGCGGGACCGGGCGGACGACGCCGGCGGCCGGACCGCGGCGCGAATACAACGACCCCGTGCGAAATGAGGGGAGGGATAAAGCATGAAAACAGGTCAAGCGCACCACGATGTACACGCGACCGCGCTGCACGACCGCATCGAGTTCCGCATCCTGATTGCGGTCTCCATGGTGTGGTTCCTGCTGGTGGCAGCCGTGAGCCGGCTGCTGCCGCGCAGCTGCCGGCCGCTCGCCGGCTCGGCACCGCGGCACGAGTCGCTCTTCGCCGAGGCGCGACGCACGGCGTACACGGTCATTCCCTACGCGTTCATGCGCTGAGGGTGCGGCGCCGCGGCGGTCGCGGCGCGGGGAAGGATAACGCCAGCCCGGGCAGGGCGGCGATTGTGGGTTTACGGGGTCCCTGGGTTGGACCGGAGGAAAAACGATGACGATGCTGAGTTTCGAGAAAAAGTACCGGGTCAGGGGAGGTACCCTCCTGGGCGGTGACCTTTTCGATTTCTGGGTCGGGCCCTTCTACGTCGGCTTCTTCGGCGTGACGACGATTTTCTTCTCGGTACTCGGTACCGCGCTGATCGTCTACGGCGCCTCCCAGGGGCCGACCTGGAATATCTGGCAGATCAACATTGCGCCGCCCGACCTGAGCTACGGGCTTGCCCTCGCGCCCCTGAACGAGGGGGGCTTGTGGCAGATCATCACCATCTGCGCGACCGGGGCCTTCGTGTCCTGGGCGCTCCGGCAGGTGGAGATATCGCGAAAGCTGGGCATGGGGCTGCACGTACCCTTCGCCTACAGCGTGGCCGTTTTCGCCTACGTGACCCTCGTCATCATCCGGCCGCTGCTTCTCGGCGCCTGGGGCCACGGCTTCCCCTACGGAATCCTGAGCCACCTCGACTGGGTATCGAACGTCGGCTACCAGTACCTGCACTTCCATTACAACCCGGCGCACATGCTGGCGATCACCTTCTTCTTCACCACCACCCTGGCCCTGTCCATGCACGGTGGCCTGATCCTGTCGGTGACCAACCCGCCGAAGGGGCAGAAGGTGAAGACCGCCGAGCACGAGAACTCGTTCTTCCGCGACGACGTCGGTTACTCGATCGGTGCCCTGGGCATCCACCGCCTCGGGCTCTTCCTGGCCCTGTCGGCGGGCTTCTGGAGCGCGGTCTGCATTGTCATCAGCGGTCCCTTCTGGACCAAGGGCTGGCCCGAGTGGTGGAACTGGTGGCTCGAGCTGGGCATCTGGAACTAAAGGGGTAGACGACCATGGAATATCAGAACCTGTTTACGCGCCTCCAGGTCGAGGCCCCGCTGCATCCCGGCCTGGACCTCGGTCCGGATACGGACAAACGCTCCGGCATGACCGAGAACTACTGGCTCGGCAAGATCGGGGACGCGCAGCTCGGCCCCATCTACCTGGGCGGTACCGGCATCCTGTCGCTTCTGTTCGGCTTTATCGCCATCGAGATCATCGGCCTCAACATGTGGGCCTCGGTGAACTGGGACCCGGTGGAGTTCATCCGCCAGCTGCCCTGGCTCGCCCTGGAGCCGCCCGGGCCGGAGTACGGTCTCAGCATACCGCCCCTCGGTGAGGGCGGCTGGTGGCTGATGGCCGGTTTCTTCCTGACGGCCTCGATCCTGCTCTGGTGGGTGCGCACCTATAACCTGGCGCGCCGCAACGGGATCGGTACACACCTGGCCTGGGCGTTCATGGCGGCGATCTGGCTGTACCTCGTCCTTGGCCTGATCCGGCCGGTGCTCATGGGGTCCTGGTCCGAAGCCGTGCCCTTCGGGATCTTCCCGCACCTCGACTGGACAGCGGCCTTCTCGATCCGCTACGGGAACCTGTTCTACAACCCGTTCCACATGCTGTCGATCGCCTTCCTCTACGGTTCGACGCTGCTGTTCGCCATGCACGGTGCGACCATCCTGGCGGTGAGCCGCTACGGTGGCGACCGGGAAATTGATCAGATTACCTATCGCGGCACCGCCTCCGAGCGTGCCCAGCTCTTCTGGCGCTGGACCATGGGCTTCAACGCCACCATGGAATCCATCCACCGCTGGGGCCTCTGGTTCGCGGTACTCACGGTGATTACCGGTGGTATCGGCATCCTGCTGACCGGGACCGTGGTCGAGAACTGGTACCTCTGGGCCGTGAAACACGGTGTCGCGCCGGCCTATCCGCCGATCGAGGCCGTGCCGCCGGTGAACCCGATGACGACAGGAGCGGGGCAATGAGCATACTGCATACGATCCGTCTGCCACTGGTGGCCGTGGCCGCCACGGCCACCCTGGCCGCCTGCAACCCACCGCCCCATGACGTGGTGCAGCGCGGCTACCGCGGCACCGGCATGGAACTGGTCATCGACCCCGAGGAGCGCGCGGACAGCGTGGCGGCCAATGCGCTGCCCGAGGTCATCCCGCCCGTGCCGCCGGGCGGGCCGAAGGCCGGCGACCTCTACGAGAACATCGAGGTGCTTGGTGATCTCACAGTCGGCGAGTTCACCCGGGTAATGGCCTCCATCACCCAGTGGGTGTCGCCGGAAGAGGGGTGCAACTACTGCCACGTGCCGGGCAACTTCGCCTCCGAGGACGTCTACACGAAGAAGGTCGCGCGCAGCATGCTGGCCATGACGCAGCGCATCAACGAGGACTGGGGCGAGAAGCACGTGGCCCCGGCGGGCGTCACCTGCTACACCTGCCACCGCGGCCAGGCCGTACCGGAGTATGCGTGGTCGCACGATCCCGGCCCGGAGACCTCGGCGAAGATCGATACGAACGGGCAGAACATCGCTTCCCCGACGGCGGCTTACTCATCGCTGCCCTATGACCCGCTGACGCCGTTCCTCGAGGAGGACTACCCGATCAGCCTGCAGGGCAACACCGCGCTGCCGACGGGGCCGAATGTCGGCACCAAGCAGGCGGAGTGGACCTATTCGCTGATGATGCACTTCTCGGAGTCGCTGAACGCTAACTGCACCTTCTGTCACAACAGCCGTGCCTTCGCGAACTGGGAGCAGAGCCCGTATCAGCGGGTCAAGGCCTGGCACGCGATCCGCATGGTGCGCGAGACCAACAACGGCTACATCAAGCCGACGGGGGAGTGGCTGCCGCCGCACCGCCTCGGTCCGATGGGCGATGTTCCCAAGGTGAGCTGCATGACCTGCCACCAGGGCGCCTACAAGCCGATGTACGGCGCGAACATGATCGACCCCTATCCCAGCCTCGCCAGGAAAACCGGCGTGTCCGTCGACATGGCCGACGAGGCCGCCGCGGCGAAAGCCGAGCGGGACGGCCCGGTACCGGCGGTCGGCAACATGGGGGGCGGCGAATAGCGCGCGACACGCGCTGACGGAATTCTTCGCCGCGCGGGCGCTTCCGGGGTTGCCCCGGGGAACTGCCGGCGAGGAAGGCATGCTGCGAAGGCCGCAAGGCCGGGCAGCATGGAGTGGACATCCCAGGCAACACGCATGGGCTGTTAACGGAAGAAACACATGGGAGGTAAACCATGAGTGAGCAAATCAACAGTCCTTCCGGGCTGTCTAGTGACGAGGCCAAGGAATTCCACAGCTTCTTTATGCAAGGTTTCCTGGGCTTCACCGCAGTGGCCGTGGTGGCACACATCCTCGTGTGGATGTGGAAGCCCTGGCTGGTATAGGTCAGAAGCACCGCGAGTAAAACCCGCGGCAGGACCGGCTGGGCCGGTAAGCCGCAACAACTTGGAGAAGCGAAATGTACAGGATCTGGCTGATTTTTGATCCCAGGCGAATCATGATCGCGACGGCGGCGTTTCTGTTCACCTTGGCATTGTTGATTCATTTCATCCTGCTGAGCACAGAACGCTTCAACTGGCTCGAGGAAGACGCTCCGGCGGCGGCTACGGCCTCCGCTGAAGTGGCTCCGCTGCCAGAGTCGAAAGCGTAGTTCGTCGGTAACCTGACGGAGTGAAGCCCGCCGTTCGCGGCGGGCGGAGCTCTTTCTCGTTATCGCCTTCAGACATCGCGCCGCGGCGCCTGGCGCACGCGGCCATGACAGTGCCCTTTTATCGCGACCCGGTGTCGCGCGCTAGCGGGAGCGCAGTGCCATGCAGCTTGCCAGGGGTCAACAGGTTTCCTTTGCCGACGAGCCGCTGATCCTTGTCGACAGCGAGGACCTGCCCACGGGGTACGACAGCAAGGAGCGGGTGCACGCCGGCGATGGCCAGCTGCACCGCGCCTTTTCGGTTTTTCTTTATCTCGACGCCGATACGGTGCTCCTTCACGAGCGCAGTACCGAGAAGCCCCTGTGGCCCGGCTTCTGGACGAACAGCTGCTGCAGTCACCCGCGGCGGGGCGAGTGCAATCACACGGCCACGCAGCGGCGCCTTCAGCAGGAACTGGGTGTGACCGCCGAGCTGACCTACCTCTACAAGTTCGAATACGCGGCCCGCTACCTCGATGTCGGCAGCGAGCGCGAGCTGTGCTCCGTCTACATCGGTGCGCTGCCGGAGCCGCTGGCGCCGCGGCCCAATCCGCGCGAGATCGGCGCCTGGGGCTGGTTCGATTGTGCGGCGGTGGACGCCTGGCTGGCGCGGGAACCGGAGCGTTTCACACCCTGGTTCAAACTCGAGTGGGCAGCCCTGCGCGGGCCCTACCGGGCAATGGTCGAAACGTTGTTCCGGGCGCCGGGAAAGCGCCTGGCCGAGGCGGGTTGACCTCCACGCGGTGTATCTGCCCGGGCCCGTCGCCGGGTACCCGGTACATCAGCTTGAGGACGTCGACCCCGGGAAGCAGGCCTAGGAAGCCAGCGCCATGCCGAGCGCGGTGCGGTAGTGGGGAGAGGCATCGCTCCAGCGCTGGTGAAGCGCGAAACGGCCATAGTCGGTGACCGAGACCTTGTCGTCGGAAATTTCCACGAAGCCCTTGCTGGCAAGTTCCTTTAGCAGCGAACTGTCCTCCAGGAGGTCCTCGTAGTCGGACAACTCGAGGTTGCACAGGAGGGCGTTCAGGGCTGCCTGCTGCCGCTGCTCGCTCTCGCTGATGCGCTCCCCGGTGCAGAGCGGGAGTTCGCCCCGGCGCAGGGCCTCGTGCCACTCGCCCAGCTGCACCTTGTTCTGGACGTTCGCCTCGCGGAGCTGGCTGATCGCGTCGGCCCCGAAGCCGAAGAGATCGCCGGTGTCCCGGTCCGTGTAGCCAACCCAGTTGCGGTGCAGGTGCCCGGCGTGCTTGGCCCGGGTGAGGGGGTCGTGCTCGCGGGCGAAGCAGTCGAGACCCACCCATTCATAGCCGCTGCCCATGAGCGTCTCGTTGGCCGTGTTGAACATGGCGACCTTGTCCGCCAGGGAGGGCAGCCCCTCGACCTCGAGCGCCCGCTGGTGCCTGAACACGGAGGGGCGCGGCGAAAAAGTCTGGCACATGATGCGATCCGGGTTGAGTCCGATCATGTGCGTGACGGTCCCGTGCACGGTTTCCACGGACTGGTTGGGCAGACCGTAGACGAGATCCATGCTCACGCTCTCGAAACCCTCGCCGCGCGCGCTGGCGATGACGTCCTCGAGTACCGACAGAGAGTGGGAGCGGCCGATGGCCAGCTGCACGGCGCTGTCCAGGTCGCGGATCTGCAGGTCGAGGGTGCGGAAGCCGAGACCGTGCAGCAGCGACAGCTGTGACGGTGAGCACCGCTTCGGGTTGGCTTCCAGGGAGGCCTCGGTGTCGCCGTGGAGGTGGAAATGGCGATCGATGACATCCATGAGCTGGACGAGCTGCGTGTCGCTCAGGTAATTGGGGGTGCCGCCGCCGAAGTGCAGCTGGTTGAGTGCGCGCCCGCGGCCGATGCGGTCCGTCACCATGCTGATCTCGCGCTCGAGGCCGGCGATGTATTCGTCGATGGCCTCGCTGTTGTGCGTGACCGTGGTGTGATGGTCGCAGTTGAGGCAGCGGGACGGACAGAACGGCAGGCGGACGTGTACCGCCACGCTGTCGTTGTCGCCGCCCTTGCCGGCCAGCAATTCTGCGTAGTCGCCGGGCGTGAGGCCCAGCTCCGTGGTGGCGAAGAGCTCGGGGAGCGCGTCCTCGTCAGCCGTGCCCCCGCGCGGTGCGAAGGGGGGTGTAACCAGGGGGGTCATCGGGCACCTCCAGTGGCGCTTTGCGACCGGCCCCACCATGCTTTCGAGTGGGGTGGCGATTCCCTGCCGGGACCGGGGCTTGTGCAAGAAGCTTCAACGTCAGTCATGTTAATTCTTATGCTGCCCCCGAAAGAGTAGAAGCCGCCTTGACCACTGTCAAAGAAATTGGACATGGCCGGGGCAGCGGCTCAGCCGGTACCCAGGCGAGAGCGGAGCTCCCGGGCCTCCCTGGCCGCTGCGGGTGTCACTGGCGGGTTTCTGCGGGCCCCGGGCGGGCGTCCGCGGGCCCGGTCTGCGGCGCTGATGGCCCACTGCCAGAGGGCGGAATCGCGCAGCGGCAGCACGAGGAACCAGTGCTCCAGCACGGCGAGCGCCAGCAGCGAGCAGACCAGTGTGTTGCCGAGGCGGCCGAAATCGTCGTCCGCGCCGATCGCGGCCCGCAGCAACAGGGCCGTGCCAGCGGTGCCGAGCGTGATGGAAACGGGGAACAGGTAGTTCATGCGGCGCTTGCGCATGTAGCTGACCAGGTAGCGGCTGCGCTCCGGCAGCCAGTGCTCGTTGAAATTGGAGACCCCGAGATAGAGATTGAGCTTGGCGCTCCAGCGCATGATCCACAGCACGAGATAGGTGCCCGTGGCCACCTGGTTGTCGCCGCCCCAGGAGAGCGCGACGATCGCGATGCCCACGCCGGCGACGGCCAGCTCGTGGTGGATGCTGGTCGCGAGGGCCAGGCGGAAGCGGACCCAGCCCCGGGCCCCCGGCGGGCAGGGCCGCTTGTGGGTGCCGGTAAGGAAGTCCATGAGGTAGCTGATTTCCAGCCAGCCCCAGACGGCCAGGGCGATGGCGAAACCCACGGCGGCGCCCAGGGGGGTCGCATCGCGCGCGACCTGAGGCAGGAGCGTCAGGCTGAACAGGCCCAGGGTGGCAAAGGCGAGTACGCTCCAGCGGTGGCTGTACCGGGGCAGCAGGTTCAGGTAGAGGATCACCCCGGTGCTCAGCCACCAGCCCAGGAGGGCGGTCAGCAGGGCGACGAGGTAGGCGGACACGGCGGGCGGCCTCAGCGCGGCTCGGCCAGGAGGAGCGTCGCGAAGGACGCCTCGTTGGTCGGTCCGAAGGCGACGAGGTTCACCTCGTTACTGATGGCCGTATCGGAGAGCACCAGGCTGCCGTCCGCGTAGCGGGCGAGCAGGAACGGTGGCTGCATGCCGATCTCCCGGGCGCGGCGGGCGCGCGCCATGCTGCGCATGATACCGCGGATGAAGCTGTCTTCGGCCGGGGCGAGTTCCGCGAGGCGGTTGCCGGTCTCGGCGTCATAGACGTACACCAACCCGTCCCGGATGTCCTCGAAGCGCAGGAGACGGCTCTCCACCATGGCGCCTCGGGGTTCCGCCGGCGGCTCGTAGCCGGACAAGCGGAGGCTGGCGACGCCGACCACCGTGAACACCACGACCGCGCCGATCGCCGAGGCGATCCAGCGCGATAGCGGCCAGGGCGTCTGCGCCGTCATGCCGGTGCCTGCCGTCACGCCATGGCCCCGGCCGGCGCCAGGCGGTCGCCGCCGGTGGCGCGGTCCGGTTTGAGCGCCGGGGCCAGGGCGACGTCATCGCTCCGCGCCTGCACGGCAGCCACGAGGCGCTTCGCGACGGCCTCGGCGTCCGGGACGCTGCGCAGGCTGGGAATCACCGGTGACAGATGCCAGGGCCGGGCGTGGGGCCACAGGGCCCAGTAGGAGATCCACTCGCCCTTCGCCAGGCGCAGGGCGATGTCGCCGGTGCCGTCGCCGAAGGGGCGCAGGTCCGCTGCGGCGATACGGTCCAGGGGCAGGTTGATCATCATCGGCAGGGCCACGCCGAAGCGCAGCACCACCCGGCGGTTGGTCAGCGTGTACACCGTGGTCCGGGCGTAGAGGACGCCGAGGCCGCAGAGGATGCCGAGGCCGGCCGCCGCCAGCGCCAGCTGCCAGCCGAGGCTGGTGAGGCCTTCCGCGACCCCGCCGCCCTGGCTGTAGTGGTAGACCTGGTGGGCCGCGATAAGCAGGGCGAAGTAAGCGCCGACTTGCACGGTATGAAAGGTCCGGCGAGCCATGCTCCACCAATCGGGCTCGACCTGGCAGAGGATCTCCTCGCCGGCCGGCGGTTCCTCCGGCAGGCCTCGGATCGGCTCGTGGTCGTACTCGTTGTTGGCGTGACGATGGCTCATAGCAGGGGCTCCGTCCGCTCACGGGTACCGTAGAGGGTGCCACCGCCCACGTAGGCGCAGACGCGGTCCTCTTCCTGGAGCGTGATCTGGTCCGGGTTGGCGAGCGTGGGCATGTTCGCGAACTGTGCCGCGCGCAGGCAGTGCACTTTCACGGTGCCGTCGCCGCGCACGCGGGACAGGGTGATCGGGATCATGGCCCGCTTGCCGTTCTCCTTGACTTCGATCTCGAGGTAGCGGACCTGCGGCTCGCTGCGGTCGACCCAGAGGTCGGTCACGGTGGCAGCCACCTCGTTGTCGAGGCCGACCACGTCCTTGCCGCGGGGATCCGGGTCCTGGTGGGCGACCTTGAACTCCGTGGCCACGCGCATGGGCACGATCTTGGGTTCACCCTCGAAGGTGAGGTCCGGGAAATCCGGGCGCTTGGCCCAGGCCGCCGGGCCGACGCCGTCCACCAGCGGGTCACCGGTCGGGTAGAACGGTGCGCCGTAGTAAGGGTTCAGGCGCTTGGCCTTCACTTCGTATTCCGGCGCATCCTTGCCGGGGCGAACCACGTCGTCGGCGCCATGGAGCATTTCGTAGGTATGGGGATCCGGCAGGCCGGGGAAGCCGACAACGGTCACATTGCGGTAGTCGTCGGTCTCCAGCGGATAGCCCTCCCGCTTGTTCTCCCGGTGCAGGTACAGGACCAGCAGGAAGAAGAACAGCCAGAACGCGTACAGCGTCATCTGGGCCACGTCCATGTAGCCGGTAATGTCACCAATCATGTCAGCACCTCCATCAGGGCTTTCGTCATTCGGGGAACTCCGCGAGGTAGAACGCCGGCTGGCGCACGACCTCGTCTTCCGGGCCCCTGACCAGCGGCCCGATGATTACCAATGCGGCGAAGAGCACCGCGATTTCAAGGTGATAGACGGCACCGTAGCCGGTCGCGGGGCCCACCAGGGCCTCGCCCAGGGCGCCGCTGGCCGCCAGGTGGCCGACCATGTCCCGGAGGGCGCCGCCGGCGGCGATGGCAAGGCCGGTGGCGGTCGCCTGAACCGCACCCCAGGCACCGAGGGCGAGGCCGGCCTGGCCGTCCTCGCCGAGGCGCATCGCCGCCGTGAGCGTCCCGACGGCGAAGAGTCCGCCGCCGAGGCCGATGGCGAAGGTGCCGAAGCGGAACAGGTCGGCCGAGCCGAGCGGCGCGGCGAAGATGACCGCCGCAAACGCAAAGATGCCCACCAGGGCGCCGTAGGCGGCGAGGCGCACCGGGTCGGCGCCGCGGCTGAGTTGCCGGGACGCGAAGGCGAAGGCGCCGAGCATGCCGAGGGCGAAGAGCGCCGTGAGGCCGGTGGTGGCGCTGACCGAGAGGCCGAGGACTTCGCCACCGTAGGGTTCAAGGAGAATGTCCTGCATGCTGAAGCCGGCGCTGCCGAGGGCGACGGCGAGCAGCAGCCGGGTGGCGCGCCCCTGGCGGCACAGCCGGCGCCAGGCTTCCCGGAAGGGCGGGCGTTCCACCCCGCGGTTGCGCGACGGATCGCGGGCTTCCTGCTTCCAGAGGGCGACCACGTTCAGCACGACGGTCACCGCGGCGGCGCCCTGGATGACCTGGATCAGGCGTACCGGGCTGAAGTCCGCGAGCAGGAAAGAAAAGGCGAAGGAACTGCCGATCATGCCCACGAGGAGCATGACGTAGAGCAGGGCAACCACCCGCGGCCGGTTTTCCTCGTTGGCGAGGTCCGTGGCCAGGGCGAGGCCGGCGGTCTGGGTGGTGTGCAGGCCGGCGCCGACCAGCAGGAAGGCGAGGCCCGCCGCGGCGGGGCCGACCCAGGCGGGGCCCATGGCCGGGTCCCAGAGCACCAGCAGGGCAAAAGGCATGATGGCGAGCCCGCCGAACTGGGCGATGCTGCCGAGCCAGATATAGGGCACGCGGCGCCAGCCCAGGGCCGAGCGGTGGTGGTCGCTGCGAAAGCCGATGAGGGCGCGCGCCGGTGCGAAGAGGAGCGGCAGGGATACCATGACCGAGACCAGCCAGGCGGGCTGGTCGAGTTCGAGCACCATGACCCGGTTCAGCGTGCCGTTCAGGAGCACGATCGCCATGCCGACGGAGACCTGGAACAGGGACAGGCGCAGCAGCCGGTCCAGCGGCAGTTCCTCGGTGACCGCGTCGGCAAAGGGCAGCCAGCGCGTCCCGAGGTGGGACAGCACTTTCTGCGTGATGGCCACGGAGCGCTTCACCCGTTGTTCGCCTCCTGCCGGCGCAGTTCGCAGGCCTGGGAAGTGTAGAAGCCGCTTTTCACGCGGTGGCTGCGCCCGCGCTCCCAGTCGCAGAGGCCCGGTGCGCTGGCGAGGTCGCCGTACAGGCGCTTCTCACTGATGGGCACGATGGCCGGTGCGCGATCGCCGCGCGGAAAGAGGCCGCCGACGGCGTGCATGACCGCCAGCAGCGGCGTGCGCGGTGCAAAGGTGAACAGCATGCCGCGACGCACGCTGGCCGCGAGTTTCGCCAGCACTTCGACGGCGTGGTGCGGGTCGTAGTGGATCACCGAGTCCATCGCCACCACGTAGTCGAAGCGCTCGCCCTCCACCGATGCCATGTCGCCGACCCGGAAATCGATGTGCCCGGGCGCGAGGTCCGTCGGCTGCCGTTCCCGGGCGAGCTCGACCAGCGTCGGCGAGAGGTCGATGGCCACCACGCTCGCACCCCGGCGCGCGGCCTCCACGCTGAACGCGCCGGTGCCGCAGCCGGCATCCAGGATCCGGAGCCCCGCGAGGTCCTCCGGCAGCCAGGACAGCAGCGTGGCACGCATTTCATCGCGGCCCGCGCGCACCGTCTGCCGGATGCGGCTGACCGGCGCATCGGAGGTCAGGGCCGACCACGCGTCCGCGGCGGTGCGATCGAAGTAGGTCTCGATTTCCGAGCGCCGCTCGTTGTAACTCGTACTCGCCATCAGTTGAAGCCCTTGTCAAAGAAGCCCTTGTCAAAGCCTTAATCGAAGCCCAGGAAGTCGAAAAGGTCGCGGTCTTTCATGGGGGTGACCTCCTGCGGCTCGATGCCGCGAAGCAGGGATTCCGCCAGGTTCAGGTACTCCTGCTGCACCTCCTCGAGGCCCTCGCAGGGTTCCATTTCGAACAGGGTGCACTTCTTCAGGCGGCTGCGGCGGATGACGTCGAGCGCCGGGAAGTGGGCGAGGCGCTTCAGGCCCACGGCGTCGTTGAAGCGGTCGATCTCGTCGGTCTGCTCACTGCGGTTGGCGATCACGCCGCCCAGGCGCACCTTGTAGTTCTTCGACTTGGCGCCGATGGCCGCGGCGATGCGGTTCATGGCGAAGATCGAGTCGAAATCATTGGCGGTGACCACCAGCGCGCGCTCGGCATGCTGCAGCGGCGAGGCGAAGCCGCCGCAGACCACGTCGCCGAGCACGTCGAAGATGACCACGTCCGAGTCTTCGAGCAGGTGGTGCTGCTTGAGCAGCTTGACGGTCTGGCCGACCACGTAGCCGCCGCAGCCGGTGCCGGCGGGCGGGCCGCCGGCCTCGACGCACATGACGCCGTTGTAGCCTTCGTGCACGAAGTCTTCGATCTGCAGTTCCTCGCTGTGGAATTCCACTTCCTCGAGGGCGTCGATGACGGTCGGCATGAGGGCCTTGGTCAGGGTGAAGGTGGAGTCGTGCTTCGGGTCGCAGCCGATCTGGATGACCCGCTTGCCGAGCTTGGAAAAGGCGACCGACAGGTTCGACGAGGTCGTGGACTTGCCGATCCCGCCCTTGCCGTAGATGGCGAAGACCTGCGCCTGGCCGATATCGATTTCCGGGTCCAGGTGTACCTGGACGCTGCCCTCACCGTCGGGGGGCGTCCCCGGCGGATCGACGAGCTGTACGGGGATGTTATTGTCGAGACTCATGCAGCTACCTCTTCTGTGACGCCTTCGAGCCAGTCCTCGAGGTCCTCGCCGGCACGGCGGAGGGCTTCCAGGGTGGCCTCGTCGGGGTTCCAGTATTGGCGGTCGTGGGCCTCGAGGAGCCGGTTGGCTACCTTGACCGAGGCCGCGGGATTGAGCTTGGCGAGACGCTTGCGCATTTCCTCGTCGAGGATGAAGGTCTCGGACAGCTTCTGGTAGACCCAGGGGGCCACCTGCCCGGTGGTGGCGGACCAGCCCATGGTATTGGTCACATGGGACTCGATCTGCCGCACGCCCTCGAAGCCATGTTCGAGGACGCTCTCGTACCACTTCGGGTTGAGCACGCGGGTGCGTGTCTCCAGGGCCACCTGCTCGGCGAGGGTGCGGACCTTGCCGTTGCTGGTGGTCTGGTCGGAGATGTAGACCGGCACGTCTTCGCCGCGGGAGCGCTTCACCGCGCGGCTGATGCCGCCGAGCGTATCGAAGTACTGGTCCAGGGTAGTGACGCCGACCTCGACGGAGTCGAGGTTCTGGTAGGCGAGCTGCACGTTGGACAGTACCGAGTTGAGCAGGTCCGCCTGCGGTGCGGACTGGCCGGAGCGGCTGTAGGCATAGCACTTGCGCGAGGTGTAGGTATCGGCGAGTTCGCCCTCATCTTCCCAGCGGCTGTTGTCCACCAGCAGGTTGACGTTGGAGCCGTAGGCGCCCTCGGCGTTGGAGAATACCCGCAGGGCTGCGGTTTCCAGGTCGCAGCCGTGCTGGGCCTGGTAGGCCAGCGCATGCTTGCGCACGAAGTTCATCTCCGCCGGCTCGTCCGCCTCCGCTGCCAGGAAGGCGGCTTCCGCGAGCATGCGCGTCTGCAGCGGCAGCAGGTCGCGGAAGATGCCGGAGAGGGTGATGATCACGTCGATGCGCGGCCGGCCCAGCTCTTCGAGGGGCTTGAGCACGGCGCCGCAGACGCGACCGTAGCCGTCGAATTTCGGTTCGGCGCCGATGAGCGCGAGGGCCTGGGCGATGGGTCCACCCTCGTTTTTCAGGTTGTCCGAGCCCCAAAGTACGAGGGCGATGGACTCGGGTACGCCGTTGCCTTCGGCGGCATGCCGGTCGAGGAGCGTCTGCGCCTGCCGGGCGCCGTCGCGCAGGGCGAAACGGCTGGGCAGGCGGAACGGGTCGAAGCCGTGCAGGTTGCGGCCCGTGGGCAGCACGTCCGGTGTGCGCAGCAGGTCGCCGCCCGGCGCCGGGCGGATGAAGCGACCGTCGAGAGCGCGGAGGATGGCATCCAGTTCGCTGTCCGTGCCGAGCATGAGAGCCGCCTTCGCCAGCTGCCGGCAGGCCTCGAGGAGCTGTTCCTCGTCCGCCTCGCTCCCTGCGACCTTTGCCAGCCGGGCGGCCACAGCCTTCGGTTCCTCACCGTCGAGCAGCTTTTCGAGGATCTCGCGGTCCAGGTCGAGGTCGTGGCTGGCCAGGGCGATGGAGCCGAGCATGTCGAGCTGTTCCTCGCGCGTCGGCGCCTCGCCGACGACGTGCAGACCATAGGGGATCAGGGTTTCCTCCACCTCGATGAGCTGCCTGCGCAGGTCCTCGATGGCGTCGAAGCTGTTCTCGTCCCAGGCCGGCTCTGCGGCGCAGAGTTCCAGTTCCACGGCCTGGCTCTGGATGAGCGAGGCGAGATCCGCGCGGGCCTCGGCCCCCTTGTCCTGCTCGCCGCGCCAGCGGTCGATGGAGGCCTTGAGATCGAGGAGCCCCTTGTACAGGTCCGACTGGGTGACCGGCGGCGTCAGGTAGCTGATCAGCGTGGCCGCCGAGCGACGCTTGGCGATCAGGCCCTCGGAGGGATTGTTGGCACCGTAGAGATAGAAATTCGGCAGGTCGCCGATGAGCCGGTCCGGCCAGCAGCTTCCGGCCATGCCGGCCTGCTTGCCGGGCATGAACTCCAGGGCGCCGTGGGTGCCGTAGTGGAGCACCGCGTCCGCGCCGAAGTCCTCGCGCAGGTAGCGGTAGAAGGCACTGAAGGCATGCGTGGGCGTGAAACCGCGCTCGAAGAGCAGGCGCATCGGGTCGCCCTCGTAGCCGAAGCCCGGCTGCACGCCGACCATGACGTTGCCGAACTGTGCCCCCATGACGAAGATGTTGCGCCCGTCGGACAGTTCCTTGCCCGGGGCCGGGCCCCACTGGGCCTCGATTTCCTCCAGCCAGGTCTCCCGGGCGACGTGGTCGTCGGCCGGGATGTGGGCGTGCACGTTGGCCATGGCGCCGTACTGCGCGGCATTGCCCTCGATGATGGCGCGGCGCAGCGCGTCCACATCCTCCGGCACGTCCACGGCGTAGCCCTGGGCCTGCATGGCGCGGAGCGTATTGAACAGCGATTCGAAGACCGCGAGGTTGGCCGCGGTACCGGTGTTACCCGCGTGCGGCGGGAAGTTGAAGATGACGATGGCGACCTTGCGCTCGGCGCGCTTGCCGCGGCGCAGGGATACGAGCCGCTCCACGCGGTTGGCGAGAACATCGATCCGCTCGGCGTGGGCGCGCATGTCGTGCTCGCTGCTGCCCTCGGCGGCGTCCGAGCGGCCGCCGAAGACCATCGGGCCGGTGGCGCCGTCCAGTTCCGGGATCGCGACCATCATGGTCGCCTCGATGGGCATGAGGCCGTTTTCCGAGGCCTCCCACTGCTCCAGGCTCTGGAACTCCAGCGCGTGGGCGGCGATGTAGGGCACGTCGAGGCGCGCGAGCATGTCCTCGGCGGCTTTTGAATCGTTGTAAGCCGGGCCGCCGACCAGGGAGAAGCCGGTCAGGGAGAGGACGGCGTCCACCACCGGCTGGCCGTCCTCCATGAAGTATTTTTCCACCGCCGGCCGGGCATCGAGGCCGCTGGCGAAGGCGGTGACAACGCGCAGCCCGCGCTCGCGCAGGGCGGCGATCACGGCGTCGTAGTGCCCCGAGTTACCGGCGAGGGCGTAGGAGCGCATGATCAGGATGCCGACGGTGCCGCGGCAGCCTTTCGGAGCCCGCGGCAGGTCCTTCAGGTCGTCGCTGATGCGGCGCTTGAGTCCCGGATCGTAGAGCCCCGTGTCCGGGTATTCGATCGGCGAGTGGGTCTTGAGCTGGCCGCGGAGGGCCGCGCGCGGACCGTCGGCGTAGCGGTCGATGAGGAAGCCCATCATGCGCTGCAGGTTCTCGTCGGAGCCGGCGAGCCAGTACTGCAGGGTCAGGAAGTAGGCGCGCACGTCCTGGGCTGTGCCCGGGATGAAGCGCAGGATCTTCGGCAGCTGGCGCAGCACCGTGAGCTGCTGCGCCCCGGCGCTGGCCTTGGCCTTGCCGTTCTTGCCGCGCAGGCGCTTGAGCAGGGCGACCGGCCCCTTCGCCTCGCCGTCCATGGTGAAGCGGCCCATGCGGGTTAGCTTCATGACCTCGGCGCCGGACATGCAGCAGATCATGGCATCGCAGTCGTCGCGGCGGGCGGTGAGCGCGGGCAGCACGGCGCTGATGTGTTCCTCGAGAAACAGCATCGTGACCACGATGATGTCGCCCTCGGCGATATCGGCCAGGCAGCGCTCGAGTTGTTCCGGCTGCTTGTCCCACGCCGCGGCGGCGTGCGTCCGCACGTCCAGCCCGGGCAGGTCCGTGCCCAGGGCGGCGGCGGCCCGGTCCACGCTCCCCGTGACGTGATTGTCCAGGGTGACGAGGACGAACCGCAGCGGGGTTTCAGCGGCTGAAGTGCGCTTTCGCTTCATAGAGCGTCTCCACGTTGATGGCGGCCACGCCGCGCTCCATCGCGTATTTTTCCGTGTTGCGCCGGGCCTTGCCGCGAACGAAGAAGGGAATCTTCTTCAGCTCCTTCTCGGCGTCGGCTTCCCAGCGGAGGGCGGCATCTTCCGCGCTTTCCGCGGCCGGCGCTTCGGCCGGGCGGTGGCTGGTGCCGCCAACGGCGGCCAGGTGCGAGGGCACCTTGTCGTCGTTGAACTCGAAGTCCTCCCGGAACATGGTCAGGAGGTGTTCCTCCAGCCCCATGACCAGCGGGTGGACCCAGGTGTCGAAGATCACGTTGGCGCCCTCGAAGCCCATCTGCGGCGAGTAGCGCGCGGGGTAGTCCTGCACGTGGGCCGGGGTCGAGATGACCGCGCAGCCGATGCCGAGCTTCTTGGCGATGTGACGCTCCATCTGCGTGCCGAGCACGAGCTCCGGCTGGAGGTCGGCCACGGCCTTTTCCACCTCGAGGTAGTTGTCGGTGATGAGTGCCTCGAGGCCGTAGTCCTTCGCGGCCTTGCGCACGGCGCGGGCCTGCTCGCGGGAGTAGGTGCCGAGGCCGACGACGTCGAAGCCCATTTCCTCGCGGGCCATGCGGGCCGCCGCCAGGGCGTGGGTGGCGTCGGCGAAGATGAACACGCGCTTGCCGGTCAGGTAGGTCGAGTCCACCGAGCGGGAGTACCAGGGCAGGCGGCAGACAGCGTCGGCGGTGACCTCGCAGTCGGTCAGGCCGAGAGTCTCGGCGAGTTCCTGCAGGAAGTCGCGGGTCGCGCCGACCCCGATGGGCACGGTGCTGATCACGGGTTGCCTGAAGGTGCGCTGGAGCCAGGCGCAGGTGCTGTCGGCGACCTCGGGATAGAGACAGATGTTGGCGTCTGCTTCCGGGATGCGCAACAGATCCTGCGGGCTCGCACCGAGGGGGGCGACCACGCCGACATCCACGCCGACGCTCGCCAGCAGTTTCTGCACTTCGATGATGTCGTCCCGGCACCGGAAACCCAGGGAGGTCGGCCCGAGGAGGTTCACGATCGGCCGCCGGTCCTGCGGCCGCGGCGGCCGGGTCCAGCCCGGCTCCGGGGCCTGGCGGTTGAGGAGCCCGCGGACCAGCGAGTAGAAGGTCTCGGCGGCGCCCCAGTTCTCCTTGCGCGAGTAGGCCAGCATCTCCAGCGGGATGATCGGGACATCGAGCCCGGCGCCGGTGGCGAGCGTCCCCGGCTGGTCCTGGATGAGCTCTGCCGTGCAGGAGTCGCCCACGAGCAGCACGCTCGGACGGAAGCGGTCCACGGTGCTGCGCAGCGTACCGGTGACCAGCTCGGCGGTATCGGAACCGAGGTCCCGGGCCTGGAAGGTCGTATAGGTCACCGGGGGGCGCTTGCGGTCCCGCTCGATCATGGTGAAGAGCAGGTCCGCATAGGTGTCGCCCTGGGGTGAGTGCAGCAGCAGGTGCACGCCGCGCATGGAGTTGGCGATGCGGATGGCCCCGACGTGCGGTGGCCCTTCGTAGGTCCAGAAGGTCAGCTCCATTGCTGCCTATACCTCCAGCATGTCCTGCCGCGCCAGCGGCCGCGTGAACAGGCCGGCGAGATCGCCGGCCTGGTCGTAGCCGTGTACGGGCGTGAAGACGAGTTCAATGGACCACTTGGTGCGCAGCCCTTCGGATTCCAGCGGGTTGGCGATGCCAAGGCCGCAGACCGTCAGGTCCGGCCGTGCGGCGCGCACGCGGTCCAGCTGCGGGTCGAGGTCCTGGCCCTCGGTGATGCGTACGCCCTCGGGCAGCAGCGGCAGCTCGGCGGCCATGGTCTGCTGGTCGAAGAAAGGCGTGCCGATCTCGGCCAGTTCCATGTCGCACTCGCGCTGCAGGAAGCGTGCGAGGGGCAGCTCCATCTGCGAGTCGGGCAGGAACGTGATGCGCTTGCCTGCCAGCCGCTGCCGCGGCGCTTCCAGCGCCCGCTCGGCGCGCGCCCGCGGCGCCGCCGTGACCTGCTCGAAATGATCCGGCGCGACACCGAAGGCCTCTGCGGCCGCGCGCAGCCAGGCCGTGGTGCCCTCGGCACCGTAGGGGTAGGGGGCCTGCAGGAGTTTCGCGCCTCGCTTCTCGAGGGCGCGGGTGGCGTTGCCCAGGAAGGGTTGGGCCAGCAGTAGCCGGGTATTCGGGCCCACCGGGGGCATGGCCGTGGAGCTGCGCGCCGGGAAGAAATGCACCGGACCGATGCCGAGCTGCTCGAAGAGGCGTGCGAACTGGTCCTCGACGATGTCCGGGAGGCTGCCGGCGACCATGAGGGCCGGTTCGTCGCTGTCATCGGCGGGCAGCTTCGCGGCGAGGCTCTCGAGGCAGCTGTCCTCGCCCTGGGTGAAGGTGGTCTCGATGCCGCTGCCTGAGTAGTCGACGAAGCGGACCCGGCCGTCGTATTTCTGCCCCAGGCGCTGGGCGGCATTGGCGAGGTCGAGCTTGATCACCTCCGAAGGGCAGGAGCTGACCAGGAAGACGGTCCTGATCTCGGGGCGCCGGGCAATGACCTGGGACGCGACCCGATCGAGCTCCTCGTTGGCATCGGCGAGGCCGGCAAGGTCCCGGTCCTGGAGGACTGCCGTGGCGAAGCGCGGTTCGGCGAAGATCATCACGCCGGCGGCCGACTGGATGAGGTGGGCGCAGGTGCGCGAGCCGACGACCAGGAAGAAAGCATCCTGGATCTTGCGGTGTAGCCAGATGATGGAGGTGAGGCCGCAGAACACCGCCCGCTGGCCGCGCTCCTGGGTGATCGGCGCGCTGCCCGGGCGGTCGCTGGCGAGGACGGCGTTGCTCATTCTGCGGCTCCTGCGAGTGCGCCGGTGGCGGCCGTGCTGGCGGCCTCCTGCAGCCGGGCGGCGCGCAGCTTGAGGAGGAACTGCGCGGCGTTGATGACATAGGCGCTGTAGGCGGCGAGGGCGATCCACATCTGTCCCGCCGGGGTGAACCAGTCGAACAGCCAGCTCAACAGGTAGGCCGTGTGCAGGGCGATCACCAGCATGCTCACCATGTCTTCCCAGTAGAAAGCCGGGGCGAACAGGTACTGGCCGAACACGACCTTCTCCCAGATGGCGCCGGTGACCATGATTGTGTAAAGGATGCCTGTCTTGACCACGATGGAGGCGGTCGCGGCGCCGAGGCCCGTGCCGTTGAGGAGAAAGTTCACCACCAGTACCAGGCTCACCAGGAAGACGAGGAACTGGAGCGGGGCGAGGATGCCCTGGACCAGGGTCCAGGGAGACTCGTCCCGCCGGCGGCGCTGCTCCGGCGTATACAAGGACGCGCTGCCCGCACCTTGGGGATGTGCTGCCATGGATCGTACCAACCATTACTTATCCGCTGCCCTTGAAAAGTTAGTCTCCTCGGCGAAGTATGTCAACTAAACCTGACACCATTGTGAGTCTAGTAAAATTGACAAACATCAAAGCATGGGGTTTACTCTCTCTACATGCCGCAAGAGCGTGTGTCTGGGTGGGGGATGTGTATAATCTGCGCTTCCGCCGTTTATCGGCAAAAGAAATAAAAAAGTCATTCTTTATATTTGCGGACGCGAAAGCATGGCCGTCGATTTGGACGCTGCAGCGCTGGTCGGATTGCTCGCAAAGGTAGCCGACATTGGTTTCGTCCTCGACAGAGACGGCGGGATTGCCGAGCTTGCGTCCAACGGCGGTGAGCTGGCGGCCCACATTGGTGAGAGCTGGCTAGGCCGCTCTCTCCTCGACACCGTGGAAGGCGACAGCCGGCAGCGGCTGGCTGACACCCTGGCTGCCGTGTGGGCGCATCCCGGCGAACCGGAACGAATCGACCTCGCCCATATCCTGGAAGACGGCGCGCCGCTGCCGGTCGAATACCGGTTCGTCACCCTGCCGGACGGCGGCGGCGTGATCGCCGCGGGGCGCGACATGCGTCCCGTCGCGAGTCTCCGCCAGCAGCTGCTCAATGCCCAGCAGGCGCTGGAGCAGGATTACTGGCGCCTGCGCCAGGTCGAGACCCGGTACCGCCAGCTCTTCGACATGATCGCCGACGCCATCCTGGTCGTGGATGCGGGCAGCGGGCGCGTTCTCGAGGCGAATCCGGCCGCCAGCGAGCTCCTGGGCGGCGGCAACCGGGTCGTCGGCAAGCCCTTCCCTCTCGGCCTGTCGGAGCGCTCCCAGCGGGATATCACCGGGCTGCTTGCCGAGGCCCAGGCCACCGGCCGCGCCCTCCTTTCCGGCGTGACCCGCGCCGTCGACGACGCGCCGCTCTCAGCCGTGGTCAGCTACCTGCGCCAGGGCAGCGAGACGCGCTTCCTGGTGCGTTTCGCCCGGGAGGGCGGCGAGCTTGCCGGCGGCGATGAGCAGGCGCTGCCGCCGAGCCTGCAGCAGGCGCCCGACGCGGTGCTGCTGACCGACACGGAGGGCCGCGTGCTCGCCGCCAACAGGACCTTCCTCGACCTCGCGCAGGTCGTCGGCGAAGACCGGCTGACGGGCCTGTCTGCCGATCGCTGGCTGGGCCGCTCCGGGGTAGACCTCTCCGTGCTCCTCTCCAACCTCAACGAACGCGGCACGGTGAAGCTCTTTTCCACGGTGCTGCGCGGCGAGGCCGGTGTGAACACGGACGTGGAGATCTCGGCCTGCACCCTCGGTGACGGGCCCCGGGGACGGCTCGCCTTCTACATTCGTGACGTCAGCCGGCGGGTGAGCGATGGCCAGGCGAGTGGCGACAGCCTGCCTTCGTCCATCGAGCAGATCACGCGCCGGGTTGGCCGCATGCCCCTGAAGGAGCTGGTCCGCGAATCCACGGACATCATCGAGGCCATGTGCATCCGCGCCGCGCTCGAACTCACGCAGGACAACCGGGCCTCCGCCGCCGAGCTGCTCGGGCTGAGCCGGCAGAGCCTCTATGCGAAGCTCCGGCGTTATGATATTTCCGGGGTAGAGTCGGACGCCGTCTCCCCCTGAGCGCCGGGTTCTTGCGCCCTGTCAATAAAAACTGACACTGATCGCGCCAAAAGTGTAAATCCTGATTGACGCTCTCCGGGGGCGCTTCTATAGTCGGGGTATGCAAGGCTCAGAGTCCGTCGTCAGCGGGAGTGCGCGCGTCGATCCAAAGGCGCTTCTGCAACTCCTCAAGCCCATCACGTGGTTTCCGCCCATGTGGGCCTTCGGCTGTGGCGTCGTTTCCGCCGGCACCCCCCTGCTGGAGCGGCCCTGGGCCTTTGTCGCCGGCATTATCCTGGCCGGCCCCCTGGTCTGCGGTGCCAGCCAGGTGGTCAACGACTGGTTCGACCGGGAAGTCGATGCCATCAACGAGCCCGGGCGGCCCATTCCCTCGGGCCGGGTGCCCGGGAACATCGGTCTCTACTACGCCGTTTTCTGGTCGCTGCTCGCCCTGCCCGTGGCCTGGGTGCTCGGTCCCGCGGTGTTCTGGGCGACACTCCTCGGCCTCGCCCTCGCCTGGGCCTACAGCGCGCCGCCCGCGCGGCTCAAGCTCAACGGCTGGTGGGGCAACGCGGCCTGTGGCTTCGCCTACGAGGGACTGGCCTGGGTGACCGGGGCCGCGGTCATGCTCGGCGGGGTGCTGCCACCGCTGCCGATCCTGCTCCTCGCCGTGCTCTACAGCCTCGGTGCGCACGGCATCATGACCCTCAACGACTTCAAGGCCATCGAGGGCGATCGCCGCCTCGGCGTGCGCACGATCCCGGTACAGCTGGGGCCCGAGCGGGCGGCGAAGCTGGCCTGCGTGGTCATGGCCCTGCCGCAGGTCGCGGTCATCGCGCTGCTGGCCTCCTGGGACCGCCCCTGGCACGCGGCGATCGTCGCCGGATTGCTTCTCTTGCAGGGGTTGGCAATGAAGCGAATGCTTACTGACCCGAAGGGTCTGGCGCCCTGGTACAACGGCACCGGCGTGACTCTCTACGTCATCGGCATGATGACCAGCGCGGCGGCGGTACGCGGCATGGGAGCGGCCCTGTGAGCGCGGCGGGGTTCGGCTGGCTGACCATCGTCCGCCTCGGCCTGGTGCAGACGGCGCTCGGCGCCATCGTCGTGCTCACCACCTCCACCATCAACCGGGTCATGGTCGTCGAGCTGGCGCTGCCGGCCATGCTGCCGGGCTTCCTGGTGGCCCTGCATCACGTGGTGCAGATGAGCCGGCCCCACTTCGGCCACCGCTCCGACGTGGGCGGGCGGCGCACCCCCTGGATCATCGGCGGCATGTTCGCCCTCGCCCTCGGCGGCGTCGGCGCGGCGACCGGCACCGCGGTCATGGCGACGGCCCACGGGCTCGGCGTCGCCATCGCGGTCTGTTCCTTCGTGGTCATCGGTCTCGGCGTCGGCGCGTCGGGGACCTCGCTGCTCGCGCTCCTCGCCAAGCGGGTCGACCCGGGCCGCCGGCCGGCGGCGGCGAGCATCGTCTGGATCATGATGATCGCCGGCTTCGCCATTACCGCCGGCCTCGCCGGGCATTTCCTCGACCCCTTCAGTCCCGAGCGCCTCGTGGCCGTCACCGCCACCGTCTCGGCCGCCGCTTTCCTGCTTACCCTGCTCGCGCTCTGGGGCGTGGAGGGTGCCGCACAGCAGGCGCCAGTGACGGAGCCCGCACAGGCTGCCGCATCCCCCCACGGCGCCGCCCGGCCGCGCTTCGGCCAGGCGCTGCGCGAGGTCTGGGAAGAAGCCGAC
The DNA here is from genome assembly GCF_054552115.1 of Pseudohaliea sp. Classification (NCBI taxonomy): domain Bacteria; kingdom Pseudomonadati; phylum Pseudomonadota; class Gammaproteobacteria; order Cellvibrionales; family Halieaceae; genus Pseudohaliea; species Pseudohaliea sp. The sequence continues at coordinate 107,900 of NZ_JBTOLW010000008.1, forward strand.
GCGCGCCGCTTCACCATCTTCGTCTTCGTCTCCATGCTGGCCTACAGTACCCAGGACCTGATCCTCGAGCCCTACGCCGGCACGGTTTTCGGCATGACCCCCGGGGAGTCCACCCAGCTCGCGGGTGTGCAGCACGGCGGCGTCCTCCTGGGCATGCTGCTCGTGGCGATCACCGGTACGGCCGCGCGCCGCGCTGCCCCGGGGCTGCTGCGCTGGTGGACCGTGGGTGGCTGTGCCGCCTCGGCCCTGGCGCTGGCGGGCATTGCCTATGGCGGCGGGCACGCGCTCGCCTGGCCGCTGCGTCTCAATGTCTTCCTGCTCGGTGTCGCCAACGGCGCCTTCGCGGTGGCCGCCATCGCCTCGATGATGACCCTGGCCGGCCGCGGCAGGAGCCGCAGCGAGGGCATTCGCATGGGCCTCTGGGGCGGCGCCCAGGCCATCGCCTTCGGCCTCGGCGGCTTTCTCGGCACCGTCGCTATCGACGTGTCGCGACAGTTTCTCGACAACCCGGTGCATGCCTACGCCATCGTCTTCTCCGGCGAGGCGGCACTGTTTCTCTACGCGGCGGTGCTCGGCCTGACCGTGCGCCTCGCAACTTCGGACAACACATCGGACAACACGGCTGACCGCCCGGCACCGACCTTCGGCGACGTGGCCATGGCCGAGGTACTCCAGGGGAGGTAACCCGGATGCAGGACACAGAAACCTTTGACGTCATCGTGGTCGGCGGCGGCCCCGCCGGCGCGACCGCTGCCACGGACCTCGCCCGCGGCGGGCACAGTGTGCTCCTGCTGGAGCGCGCTTTCCGCATCAAGCCCTGCGGCGGCGCCATTCCGCCACGGCTGATCGAGGACTTCGACATTCCTCAGCACCTGCTCGTGGCCCGGATCAGCGCCGCGCGCATGGTCTCCCCGGCGAACGAGCGTGTCGACATGCCGGTGGGTGATACCTACGTCGGCATGGTGGATCGCGATGTGTTCGATCCCTGGCTGCGCAAGCGGGCGGCGGAGGCCGGTGCGACCGTGCGCACGGCAACCTTCAAGGACCTCGAATACCTCGACGACGGCAGGGTTCGCGTGAGCTACCTCGACAAGGATACGGTGGGCGAGAAACGGCAGGTTGTGGCCCGCGCGGTGATCGGCGCGGACGGCGCACGCTCCCGGGTGGCTGCCCGCTGTGTCCCCGGCGGCGACAAGGTGCGCACGGTTTTCGCCTACCACGAGATCGTCGAGTCGCCCGCGGCCAACGACGGTGCCGACTTCGACCCGCAGCGCTGCGATGTGTGGTACCAGGGGCGGCTGTCCCCCGATTTCTATGCCTGGGTCTTCCCGCACGGCGACAAGACCAGCATCGGCGTGGGCAGCGAGCAGAAGGGCTTCTCGGCGCCGGAGTCGGTGGCCAGGCTGCGGGCTGACGTGGGTCTCACCGATGCCCGCACGGTGCGCCGGGAAGGCGCGCCGATCCCCCTGAAGCCGCTGAAGCGTTGGGATGACGGCCGCAATGTGCTCCTGGCCGGCGACGCCGCGGGGGTGGTCGCGCCGGCCTCCGGTGAGGGGATCTACTACGCCATGGTCGGTGGCCGCCTCGCCGCTGAGACGGTGGCGCAGTTTCTTGCCACCGGCGATGCGCGGGTGTTCAAGCGCGCCCGCAAGCGCTTCATGCGCGAGCATGGCCGGGTTTTCTTCATCCTCGGCATCATGCAGCGCTTCTGGTACACCACGGACAAGCGCCGCGAGAAGTTCGTGAAGATCTGCCGTGATCCGGACGTCCAGTACCTGACCTGGCAGGCCTACACGCAGAAGAAGCTGCAGCGGGCCCGCCCGGTCGCGCATGTGCGCATCTTCTTCAAGGACGTCGCGCACCTCCTCGGTTTCGCCCGCTAGCCGGGCTCCGGGCCCCGGGCACGGTGGAAGGCTGGTTTGTCAGCGGACGCATCGTCGATGCGCTCCTTGCGCTGGTGCTGCTGGAGGCGATACTTTTCTACCGCGCCGGCCGGGGCCGGGCGCTGCTCCCCAATCTCGCGGCCGGCGCGTGCCTGCTGCTGGCGCTGCGTGCGGCGTTGACCGGCGCCCCGCCCGGATGGCTGGGACTCTGGCTTGCGTTCGCGGGGGTCGCCCACGGCCTTGACGTGGCCGGCCGCTGGCGGGCCGGCCGGGCCTAGCTCCGGTTTAGCGGGTGCCTTACCAGGCCGGTGCCATGCGCACCTGCTCGGGCAGCTCGTTCGACTTCACCGGCATGAGGTAGAGGCGGGCGAAGGTCGCCGCACCGCGCACGGCCAGCCAGCCCCGCTGCAGCCTGCCGATGAGGCCGCCGCGCTCCTTCGCTGCCTGGGTGGCGACGTTGATGTCGCGCAGCCGCTCCAGGCCGCGGCGGAAAGCCGGGTTGTCCGTGTCCAGGGTGAGCGGGAAAATCTGCTTGCTGATCTCCGTGGTGATGTCGAAGACCTTGTAGTCGAACTCCGTCGGGTCCATGCCCAGGGCCTTGTAGAGCTGCGGCCGGGTGTGGTCCCGCACGTACATGGTGGAGTACACCGCGAGCAGGAAGAAGCGGATCCACAGCTTGTTGAGGCCGCTGGTCAGGTGCGGGTTGGCGCGCATGATCAATGCGAAGGCCTCGCCGTGGCGGAACTCGTCGTTACACCACTCCATGAACCAGTTGAAGATGGGGTGGAAGCGGTACTCCGGGTGCCGCTCGAGGTGGCGGTAGATGGTGATGTAGCGGGCGTAGCCGATCTTCTCGGAGAGGTAGGTGGCGTAGAAGATGTACTTCGGCTTGAAGAAGGTATAGGCCTTCTCACGCTTGAGGAAGCCGAGGTCCACGGCCACGCCCAGGTTCTTCAGGGACTTGTTGATGAAGCCGGCATGGCGCGACTCGTCCCGGGCCATGTAGCCCATGAGGTCGGCGATGTCCTTGTTGTTCACGTGCTTCTGGATTTCCTGGTAGAGCACGCAACCGGAGTACTCCGAGGTCACCGACGTGGTGAGGAAATCGAGGAATTCGTCGTGGAGTTCCTCGGGGATGTTGACGTCGTCGAAGGTGATTTCCTTGCGGAAGTGGGGCCGGTTTTCATCGCGCTCGAACTCCGCCATCATTTCGTCCCATTCGCGGCGTACCGGCGAGACGTCCAGGCGATCCATGGCGTCGTAGTCCGTGCGGTAGAAGCGCGGCGACAGCAGGGTTTCCTGGGTGGCTTTTTCCGTGGTGGATGAGATGCCGGTGGCGGCGATGGTCTGGCTCATGGCGTTCGGTCCTCGTCATTCCCGCGCAGCACGCCCGGGCAACAGCAGCCGGGGATGCAATGCGAATCACTCCCATGAGCATGGGTCAGCGGCGCGGGACTGTCAACTAAATTAGACATTATGCATGTCAAGTATAGGTAACTATACTGGTAGGCTCAAGCGAACCGCCCGGCAGTGGCGGTAGGTCGGCACGTCCGCCGGCCCGAGGGAGGGAAGGCAATGCCAGATGGTTCCGAAGGCGGCCGTAGCCGCGAGCCCGGGGGCCAGTCCACGCTGTATCACCTCGGCTACGTCAGTACCCAGCGTAGGCCCATGACCGCCGATGAGCTCCTGCAACTGCTGGAGAACGCCCGCGCCTACAATGAGGCCCGGGGCATCACCGGCGTGCTCCTGCACCGGGACAATTCTTTTTTCCAGGTCCTCGAGGGAACCGAGAGCGATGTCCGCGCGATCTTCTCCCGGGTCACCTCCGATCCGCGCCACGAGCGGGTGGAGGTGCTCTTCGAGGAGCCGCTCGAGGAGCGCGAGTTTGCCGACTGGCGCATGGGCTTCCTGGAGCTCGACGGGGTCGATGTCACTCAACTGGAGGGTGTCTCCGACTTTCTCACCCGGGACCTCGATCCGCGGGAGATGTTCACGCGCCTGTCCCGGGCCAAGCGGCTTATGCTGCTCTTCCGGCAGATGTGCTGATTGAGAGTGCTGCTTCGGGACTGAGCCAGGATTGCTCAAGCAGCGGCCGCCGCGCCTGCCGGGACGAGCGCGATGGCCGTCACTCGGCGCCGGCCAGGCCCGGCAGCGGCGGGAATTTCGCCAGGATGCGGACGGCCGCGCTGTCATATTTGTCCTGGTCACGTTCCGGCTCACCCTTGAGGCGCGAGCTCGTCACGCTGCGCCAGACCGATTTCTTCAATGCAGGGTCGATCATGTCGACGATGAAGGTGCCCAGCGTGTATTGGTGCACGGAAGTCTCGGTCCGCGTGGGCATGCAGCTCCAGCAGCTGTACATGGCGTAGCGGTTGTAGGGCCCCCAGCCAACGCCGTACAGCCCGCCGTAGGCCGGTGTCACGTAGCTGCGCACGTCGGTTTTTTCTTCCGTCGCCAGGTGCCAGCTCACAAGGAGGTCCGCATCCGCGGCGTCGGCGACGAAGGTGATGCCCTTGGCCTCCAGTGCCCGCCGCAGCGCGAGGTCGATGCGGTCGCGGGTCATGTCGGAGAGGCTCAGCGGGTTCATGCCGCTGACATGGCCGGAATCCCGATACCAGGCAACGGTGTCGATGCCGCTGAAATCATAGTTCGGGTTGAAGTCGACCATGGGCGCCGGCGGTTTGCTGGCACAGGCAAGCAGGAGAGCCATGCAGATCAGCAGGATCGCGGCACCGGCGCGACGGCACCAGTGCAGGGTTCGGTTAAACATGCTCGGGCATCCTCCCGTTGGTGTTCATCAATACTACCACCGCCTGCGGCCCGTGGGTGACCGGTTACGGCGTCGGTCAGGCGGGTGCAATGCCAGGGCCGCCGGGGCAGCCGGCGAGCAGGTCGAGTATGGCCTGCACGTGCTGCCGCGGGGCCGCGGCCGCAGCGAGAGCCTCGTCGCGCCGCTCGCGCCAATGCACATAGGCCGGGGGCAGGACCGCCGCGAGGCGGTCTTTGAGGGCGGTAAGCGGCGGCAGCAGCTGCTGCCGCCGACGATCGACGGTGGCGGACCAGGGCTGGACGCCGCCGACGAAGAACTTGCGCACGACCGTGCGCA
>NZ_JBTOLW010000009.1:0-111848 GCF_054552115.1 Pseudohaliea sp.
ACTACATACCAGCGTTTTGGAGGGGATCAACAACCGAATAAAGGTCATCAAGCGGATGGCCTATGGCTACCGGGACGAGGCGTATTTCTTCCTGAAGATCCGCGCGGCGTTCCCCGGTAATCTACGATGAACCTTTTTTTAGGGCGCTTCCTTGAGGGCGCCTCCTACAGCGCCAGCAGGGCCCGGCCGCGCAGCTGCTCGGGCAGCAGAGGTTCAACCTCAAGCGGCGGTGCCGGCCGGTTCTCGGCGATGAAGCGCCACTGCAATACGCTCTGGTAATGACGGATGTTCTGCACATAGCGCACCGCCTCGCGGCCGCGCGCGTAGCCGTGGCGCACGGTGGTGTACCAGGCGCGCTGCTCGAGCTTGGGCAGGTGGGCCATCACGTCCTGCCAGTGGTGCGGGTCACCGCCCGCGCGCTCCGTGAGCACACGGGCGTCCTCCAGGTGCCCCAGGCCGATGTTGTACGCGGCGAGCGCGAGCCAGGTGCGGTCCGGCTCGGTGATATCGCCGGGAAGGCGCCGGCGCAGGTCCTTGAAGTAGCGCGCACCACCGCGCAGGCTCTGCAACGGGTCCCGGCGGTCGGGCACGCCGAGCTCGCGTGCCGTCGCGCGCGTGAGCATCATCATGCCGCGCACCCCGGTCGGCGAGATGGCCTCCGGGTCCCAGTGCGATTCCTGGTAGGCGATGGCGGCGAGCAGCGCCCAGTCCAGCTGGTGTTCCCGGGCTACCTGCTCGATGGCCTCCCGGTAGGCCGGCAAGCGGCCGCGGATATTGGCGATGAAGGTCTGGGAGCCGGCGCGGGTCAGCACATCCACCTGGCCGAAGTGCGCCTCGCGCAGGGCCGCCAGCGTGCCGCCTTGCTCCAGGCGCCGGAAAAACCCGGCCAGCCGTTCCTGGAGTGCGCCGTTGTCACCGTCGGGGGCGAGGTACCAGACCATGTCCTGCTCGGTGGCGAGGTCGAAGGCGACGGCCAGCTGTGGCAGCAGGTGCCGCTGGATGGCGAACTCCACCGAGTCCACCACGGCGGCGTCGGCGCTGCCCTGGTCCAGCTGGCGCAGCACGTCCAGCGGGTCGGCCCCGGCGACGCTGCGCACCTTCAGGCCCGGCAGGTCGTCGGCCTGGCGCCGCGCGAGGAGGGCGCCATGGCTGGAGCCCGCGAGCACCAGGACCTCCCGGTCCTCGAGGTCCTCCAGGCTCCGGGGGCGGCGGGTGCCGGTACGGTAGATCACCTGGGGACGCTGCTCGTGGTAGGGGGTGGATGCAGGAAAGGTGCTCGCGCGCTCCGGGGTCAGCGTCAGGCCGGCGCCGGCGATATCCGCCTCGCCTCGGCGCAGGGCTGAGAACAGCCCGTCGAGGCTGAACACGGGCACCACCGTCAGTCCGACGCCGAGTTCCTGGGCGAAGCGCCGGGCCAGGTCGTACTCGAAACCGGCCGGTGCGCCCCGCTCGCGGTAGTAGGTCGTGGGCCCGTTGCGGGTGACGAAGCGCAGTTCGCCGCGCTCGCGGATCGCCTCGAGGTTATCCGCCGGCCCGCCGCAGCCGGCGGCGAGGGCGAGCAGGGTCAGCAGGGCGGTGAAGGCGAGGCGCGTCGGCATGGTCCTAGTGTAAACGCACCGGTACACTACGCGCCCGTCTTCGCACCCGGGAGTCAGAGTCCCCATGTTGATCCTGCCCGGCCCGCCGGCCCTGTCCACTTTCCGTCTCGCCAAGCTCGCCGAGCGCCTCCAGGCCGTGGACCCCGCCATCCGGGTCACCGGCGCTCGCTATGTGCACTTCGCGCAGCTGCAGGGTTCCCTCGACGAAGGACAGCGGGCCGTGCTGGAGGGTCTGCTGGCTTACGGTGGCGTTACGCCGGACACGGGCGGGGATCTCGCTGCCGCGCCGGGGGAGACCCTGCTGCTTGCGGTACCGCGCCCGGGCACCATCTCGCCCTGGGCGAGCAAGGCGACGGACATTGCTCACCACTGCGGCCTTGACGCCCTGCACCGGGTGGAGCGGGGCATCGCCTACACGCTGCTGTTGCCCGCAGAGCTGCCGGAGGCTGCGGTAACCGCCGCCCGTTCGCTGCTCTTCGACCGCATGACGGAAACGCTGCTCGATGAACCCGCGGCCGCCACGACGCTGTTCGCCGAGGCCACGCCGCGACCCATGGCGCAGATCGACGTGCTCGGCGGCGGCCGGGCGGCCCTCGAAGCGGCGGATCGCGGGCTCGGCCTCGCCCTGGCCGAGGACGAGGTCGACTACCTCCTGGAGAGTTTCCGCGACCTGGGCCGCAACCCCAGTGACGTGGAGCTCATGATGTTCGCCCAGGCCAACAGCGAGCACTGCCGGCACAAGATCTTCAACGCCAGCTGGACCGTGGACGGCGAGGACCAGCCCCACTCCCTCTTCGACATGATCCGCAACACCTTCCGCCAGGGTGGAGAGAACGTGCTCTCGGCCTACGCGGACAATGCCGCGGTGGTCAGGGGCAACCGCGGCGGCCGCTTCTATCCGGCACCCGACAGCGGCGAATACGGCGCCCACGAGCAGGACATTCACCTGCTCATGAAGGTCGAGACGCACAATCACCCGACGGCGATCGCGCCCTTTCCCGGTGCGGGTACCGGTGCCGGCGGCGAAATCCGCGATGAGGGCGCCGTGGGCCGGGGGTCGAAGCCCAAGGCCGGCCTGACGGGTTTCACCGTGTCCAATCTCGAGCTGCCGACCCTGCCCCAGCCCTGGGAGCAGGGCTACGGCCGCCCGGGGCGTATCGCCTCGGCGCTGGATATCATGCTGGAAGGGCCCATCGGCGGGGCCGCCTTCAACAACGAGTTCGGCCGGCCGAACCTCTGCGGTTATTTCCGCAGCTTCGAGCTGGCGGTGGACGGCGAGGTGCGCGGCTATCACAAGCCGATCATGATCGCCGGCGGCTACGGCAACATCGCGCCGGAACATGTCGAGAAGGGCAGCTTCGGTCCCGGCGCGAAACTGGTGGTGCTCGGCGGGCCGGCCATGCTCATCGGCCTCGGCGGGGGCGCGGCGTCATCCATGGCCTCCGGTTCGGGCCAGGAAGACCTCGACTTCGCTTCGGTGCAGCGGCAGAACCCGGAAATGGAGCGGCGCTGCCAGGAGGTCATCGACCGCTGCTGGCAGCTCGGCGAGGCCAATCCCATCGCCTTCATCCACGATGTCGGCGCCGGTGGTCTGTCCAACGCGCTGCCGGAGCTGGTGAAGGACGGCGGCCGCGGCGGCCGCTTCGACCTGCGGGCCGTGCCCTCGGACGAACCGGGCATGTCGCCGCTGGAACTCTGGTGCAACGAAAGCCAGGAGCGCTATGTGCTCGCGGTGGAAAGCCACGACCTGGACCGCTTCGCGGCGATCTGTGAGCGCGAGCGCTGTCCCTTTGCCGTGGTCGGCGAGGCGACGGTGGCACAGCACCTGGCGGTCACGGACCCGCACTTCGGCAATGCCCCCGTGGACCTGCCCATGGGGCTGCTCTTCGGCAAGCCGCCGCGCATGCACCGGGAGACGGCCCGGCCGCCGGCACGCTCGCCCGAGCCCGTGCCCGCCGCTGCGCCGGCGGAGGCGCTGGAGCGGGTGCTGCAGCTGCCGACGGTGGCCAGCAAGCAGTTCCTCATTACCATCGGCGACCGCAGCATCACGGGCCTGGTCTGCCGCGACCAGCTCGTGGGCCCCTGGCAGGTGCCGGTGGCGGATTGCGCGGTGACGGCCGTGACCTTCGAGGGCGACCGCGGCGAGGCCATGGCCATGGGCGAGCGCACGCCGCTCGCTCTGCTGGACGGCCCCGCATCCGGCCGCATGGCCGTCGCCGAGGCCATCACCAACATCTGCGCCGCACCCATCGCCGCCCTCGAAGACGTCAAGCTCTCCGCGAACTGGATGTGTGCCGCCGGGGTGGGTCACGAGGACAGCGTTCTCTTCGACACGGTCCGGGCGGTGGGTATGGAATTCTGCCCTGCGCTGGGCCTCACCATTCCGGTGGGCAAGGACTCCATGTCCATGCGCACCGCCTGGAACGAGGGCGGCGTGGCGCGCGCGGTGACCGCGCCGGTCTCGCTGATTGTCTCCGCCTTTGCCCCGGTCACGGACGTGCACCGGGTGGCCACGCCGCAGCTGGACCCGGCAGCCGATGCGGTGCTGCTGCTTGTCGACCTGGGCCGCGGCGCCGGCCGCCTCGGCGGCTCCGCGCTGTGCCAGGTCTACGGCGGCCTCGGCGATGCACCGCCGGACATCGACCGCCCCGGCGACCTGGCAGGTCTCTTTGCGCTGGTGCAGTGGGGGCTCGCCCGCGGCGATCTGCTCGCCTACCACGATCGCTCCGATGGTGGTGTCATCACGGCCCTGCTGGAGATGGCCTTCGCCGGTCGCTGCGGCCTGGCCGTGGACCTCCCGCCGGCACCCTCCGTGCCGGCGGCGCTGTTCAGCGAGGAGGCCGGCGCGGTGCTGCAGGTGCCCCGCGCGGCCGTCGCGGCCTGGCGGGAACAGGCGGAGGCGCTTGGTATCGCGGAGTGCCTGGCAGAGGTCGGCCGTGCGGTGCCGGGCGATGCCGTCACGGTTGCCGTTGCCGGCGAGCCGGTTCTCGATGACCGCCGCGCCCGCCTGCAGGCGCTCTGGGCCAGCACCAGCCACGCCCTGCAGCGCCTGCGCGACAACCCTGACTGCGCCGACGAGGAATTCGCCCGTATCGCCGCCGACGACCCGGGCCTCCACGCCGAGCTCAGCTTCGACCCGGAAGATGACGTGGCGGCGCCCTTCGTCGCGACCGGGCAGCGGCCGCGGGTGGCGGTGCTCCGGGAGCAGGGCGTTAACGGCCAGGTGGAGATGGCCGCGGCCTTTCACCGCGCCGGCTTTGCCGCGGTGGATGTGCACATGAGCGATCTCGCCCAGGGGCGCCACGATCTGGCCCGCTTCGACGGGCTCGTGGCCTGCGGTGGTTTCTCCTACGGTGACGTGCTCGGCGCCGGCGAGGGCTGGGCCAAGGCCATCCGCTACAACGAGGGCCTGCGCGACGCCTTCGCTCACTTTTTTGCCCGCGGCGACAGCTTCACCCTGGGGGTCTGTAACGGCTGCCAGATGCTGTCGACGCTGCGCGAGCTGGTGCCCGGCGCAGAGCACTGGCCGCGCTTCCTGCGCAACCGCAGCGAGCAGTTCGAGGCGCGCCTGTCGCTGGTGCGCGTGGAAGCCTCCCCGTCCCTGTTCCTGGCTGGCATGGCCGGGTCGCGGCTGCCCGTGGCCGTGGCCCACGGCGAGGGCCGGGCGGCCTTCGCCTCCGATGCGGAGCGCGAGGCCTGCGAGGGCGCGGGGCTGGTCGCCCTGCGTTACCTGGAGAACGACGGCAGCGTGGCCGAGCGCTACCCGGCGAATCCGAACGGGTCGCCGGCCGGCATCACCGGCCTGACCAGCGCCGACGGCCGCGCCACGATCATGATGCCGCACCCGGAGCGGGTGCTGCGCGGGGTCAACTTTTCCTGGGCGCCGCCCGCCTGGGGCGACGACGGTCCCTGGCTGCGCCTGTTCCGCAATGCCCGGGCCTGGCTGGGTTAACGGGGTCACGGCGGACGCCTCTTGTGACTGCGGCGCCGTGCTCTATAATGGCGCCTTTTTTCCGCCGGGCGCGTTTCCCGCGCCCGCGAACCGGGCCCGACGATGCTGAACAAATACCCCCTGTGGAAATACCTGCTGGTGCTGGGCGTCGTCTGCCTCGGCTTGCTCTATGCCGCGCCGAACCTCTACACGCCGGACCCGGCGCTGCAGATCACCGGTGAGAGCAGCGCCCAGGTCATCGATGCAGCGACCCTGCGCCGGGCCACCGACGCGCTGGAAGAAGCGGGCATCGACCATTTTGGCGAGGAAGTCGAGGCAAACGGCCGCAACGCCCTGATCCGCCTCCGCGACCGCGACGCCCAGCTGCGCGCGCAGGCGCGGGTGGCCCGGGCCCTCGGCGACGGCTTCATCATCGCCCTCAACCTCGCGCCGACGACGCCGGACTGGCTCCTCGCCGTGGGTGCCCAGCCCATGAAGCTCGGCCTCGATCTCTCCGGCGGTGTGCACTTCAAGCTCGAGGTGGACGTGGACGCCGCCGTCGAGCGCCGCATGGAGTACTACTACAGTGCCATCCGCCGCGCCCTGCGCGAGGAGCGCATCCGCGGCCGGGTGACGCTCGATGGCGACCGCCGCGTGGCGATGGTATTCCGCAGCGAGGACGATCGCGAGGCGGCCCGCAGCATCGTTGTCGACAATCACCCGGAGCTGCTGCTCGACCGCATCGACGAGGAGGGCAGCTGGCGCCTCAACGCCGACATGACCGACGCCAGCGTCGACGAGATCATCGATTACGCCGTGAGCCAGAATCTCACGACCCTGCGCAATCGGGTCAACGAGCTCGGCGTCTCCGAGCCACTGGTCCAGCGCCAGGGCCGGGCCCGCATCGTGGTGGAACTGCCCGGTATCCAGGACACGGCGGAAGCCAAGCGGATCCTCGGCAAGGTGGCCAACCTCGAATTCCGCCTCGTCGCCGCGCCGGACGCCCCGGCGGCCGAGAAGCAGCGTTTCGAGTACCGCAGCGAGGAGCGCGCCGGCGCCTACGAGTGGCTGGAGCGCGATATCATCATCACCGGAGAGCGGGTGTCCAACGCCCAGGCGAGCTTCGACCAGAACGGCCAGCCCAACGTGCAGATCAGCCTCGACAGCGAGGGCGGCACGCTCATGAGCCGGGCCACGCGCAACAACGTCAAGCGGCGCATGGGCGTGCTCTTCATCGAGCGCAAGTACCGCACCCGCTACGAGGAGCAGCCGGACGGCAGCGAGGTGCCGGTAAAGGTGCCCTACGATGAGAAGAAACTGCTGACGGCCCCGGTGATCCAGCAGGCCCTCGGCGCCCAGTTCCAGATCACCGGCCTCGACAGCCCCATGGAGGCCTCGGAGCTCGCGCTCATGCTGCGCGCCGGTGCGCTCGCCGCGCCGATCACCTTCGTGGAGGAGCGCACCGTGGGTCCGTCCCTCGGTGCCGAGAACATCCGCCTGGGCGTGAAGTCCGTGCAGGTGGGCCTGGCACTGGTCGTGGTCTTCATGGTGCTTTATTACCGGGTCTTCGGCCTCTGCGCCGTCGCCGCGCTGTCGGCAAACCTCGTGCTGCTGGTCGCCTTCATGTCGCTCATCGGGGCTACGCTGACACTGCCGGGTATCGCCGGTATCGTGCTCACGGTGGGCATGGCGGTGGACGCCAATGTGCTCATCTTTGCCCGCATACGCGAGGAGTTGCGCGAGGGGAGGGCGCCGCAGATGGCCATCCACAGCGGCTTCGAGCGCGCCGTGTCCACGATTCTCGATGCGAACATCACCACGCTCATCGTCGCGGTGATTCTCTATGCCGTGGGTACGGGCCCGATCAAGGGCTTTGCCGTGACCCTGTCCATCGGCATCCTGACTTCCATGTTCACGGCGATCCTGGGTACGCGGGCGCTGGTCAACCTGATCTACGGGGGGCGGCGGCTGCGCCACCTCGCCATTGGCAAGGACATCGTGCAGGGGGACGCGGCATGAAGGTATTCAACTTCATGGGCTGGCGCCTGGCGGCGGTGGTCTTCTCGGCTGTGCTGCTGGTGACCGCCATCGGCTCGCTCGCGGTGCGCCAGCTCGAATGGGGCCTCGACTTCACCGGGGGGACGCTGGTCGAGGTGCATTACGGCGATAGCGCAGACCTCGACGCCATCCGCGACACCCTGGACAGTGGCGGCTACGAGGGCGCCACGGTGGTCAGCTTCGGCACGGACCAGGACGTGCTCATCCGCCTGCCCTCGGGCTTTACCGATGCCGACGGCGCCGCCGTGCTGGCCGTACTGAGCGAGGCCTCGGACGCGGGCGTGGAGCTGCGCCGCACCGAGTTCATCGGCCCGCAGGTGGGCGAGGAACTGCGCGAGCAGGGGGGGCTGGCCATGCTGCTGGCGCTCGGCCTGGTGATGCTCTACATCGGTTTCCGCTTCCAGCTCAAGTTCGCCGTCGGTGCCGTCGCCGCCCTGGTGCACGATGTGCTCATCACCCTCGGCTTTTTCTCCGTGCTTGGCCTCGAGTTCGATCTCACGGTGCTGGCGGCGCTGCTGGCGGTGATCGGCTATTCGCTGAATGACACCATCGTCGTGGCCGACCGCATCCGTGAAAACTTCCGCAAGCTGCGCCGGGCCGAACCGGTCGAGGTGATCAACATCTCCCTCTCCGAGACCCTGGGCCGGACCCTGGTGACGTCCTTGACCACATTGCTGGTGCTCGCGTCGCTGGCGATTTTCGGCGGCGAGATGATCCACGGCTTCGCCGTGGCGCTGATCGTCGGCGTGTTCATCGGTACCTACTCGTCGATTTACGTCTCGGCGACGACCCTGCTCGCCATGGGCGTCAGCAAGGAAGACCTGATGATACCGGTGAAGGAAGGGGCGGAGCAGGACGACCTGGTGCCCTGAGGCGCGGGCCCGCCGCGCCGCTGAGACCCTAGGAGCGCGCCCCCGCCAGCGGGCGCGCGGCCTGCAGCACCGCCTTGAAGCACTTGGGGTTGCCGCAGGCGATGTTGCCGCTTTCGAGGTAGTTCTCCGAACCGTCGAGGTCCGCCACCAGGCCGCCGGCCTCGCGCACGAGCAGGCTGCCGGCGGCCATGTCCCAGCGCGCCAGGCCGATCTCCCAGAACGCATCCAGGCGCCCGGCGGCGACGTAGGCGAGATCCAGCGAGGCGGCGCCGGCGCGGCGGATGCCGGCGCATTTCGCGGCGAGCACGGCCAGCGTCTTCGAGTAGCTGGCCAGGTGCTGGTCGCAGTGCCCCCGGAAGGGGATGCCGGTGCCGAGGAGGGCGCCGTCGAGGCTGTCGTACCGGCTCACCCGCACGCGGCGCCCGTTGAGCTGCGCCCCGCGGCCGCGGGAGGCGGTAAACTCCTCGCGGCGCACCGGGTCGAGGACCACGGCGTGTTCCACCTTGCCGCGGTGCAGGCAGGCGATGGAGACCGCGTAATGGGGGATGCCGCGGAGGAAGTTGGTGGTGCCGTCCAGCGGGTCGATGACCCACTGGTACTCGGCGTCCGGGTCACCGTCGAGACCCGCTTCTTCGCCGAGGAAGGCGTGGCCGGGGTAGGCGCGCTTCAGCTGTTCTACGATGATCTCCTCGGCACGCTCATCCACTTCGGACACGAAGTCATTCGGGTCCTTGGCTCTTACCTGAAGACGGTCGAGGTCGTCGGAGGCGCGCACGATGTGTTCGCCAGCCCGGCGCGCGGCGCGCAGGGCGATATTGATCATCGGTTCCATGGTGTATTCCGGTGCCTGGTACCTGGCCGGCGGCGCTCCGAGCGGCCCGTGGGCGCGGGAGTATAACAGAGGGCGGCGGGCCTCTGGTAAACTGGCGGGTCATCAGCCACTTGCCGAGGGAGGCCCCGTGCGGCCCGAGCTCATCGACATCGTCCTCGTGAACACTTCTCACCCCGGCAACATCGGTGCGGTGGCCCGGGCGATGAAGAACATGGGGCTCGTGCGCCTCACCCTGGTCGCACCGCGGCAGTTCCCGCACGAGATGGCCACCTCCCGGGCCACTCACGCGGCGGATCTTCTGGAGGCGGCGCGCGTCGTCCCCGATCTCGACAGCGCCATCGGCGATGCGCAGTTCGTCGTCGGGACCAGCGCCCGCGGCCGCCGTATTCCCTGGCCCGTGCAGGACCCGCGGCGCTGCGCGGCGCGCATGGGCGCGGCGACGGATGCCGGCCAGCGGGTGGCGGTGCTCTTCGGCCGCGAGGACCGGGGGCTGAGCAACGACGAGCTGAACCGCTGCAACCTGCACCTGCACATTCCCTCTCATGACGGCTACACCTCCCTCAACCTCGCCATGGCGGTGCAGATCGTCTGCTATGAACTGCGCATGCTCGCCGTCGGCGAGACGCTGCCGGCCGCCGAGACCGCCGAGTGGGACACGCCCTTCAGCACCCAGCTGAACATGGAGCGCTTCTACGCCCACCTCGAGGAGACGCTGAGCGCGATCGGCTTTCTCAACCCCGCGGCGCCGCGGCAGCTGATGCCGCGGCTGCGGCGGCTCTTCGGCCGGGTCCGTCTCGACGAGATGGAGCTGAACATCCTGCGCGGCATCCTTACGGCCACCGACGAGCAGGTGGAGCGCGCCGGCGGCCCCGTGTTCGAGAAGCAGCGAACGGGGAGCGAACCGTGAAGAAGCCGATCTACTTCGACTACCTTGCCACCACGCCCGTCGACCCCCGGGTAGCCGCGGCCATGGCCGACTGCCTGACCCTCGAGGGCACCTTCGGCAACCCCGCGTCGCGCTCTCATCGCTACGGCTGGGAGGCGGAGATGCGCGTGGAGAACGCCCGCCGCGACGTTGCCGAGCTCATCGGCGCCGATCCCCGGGAGATCGTCTGGACCTCCGGTGCTACCGAGTCCGATAACCTGGCCATCAAGGGCGTGCTGCGCGCGGCCGGCGAGCGCGGGCACATCGTGACCTCGGCGATCGAGCACAAGGCGGTGCTAGACAGCTGCCGCTACCTCGAGGCCCGCGGCGTGGCCGTGACCCGGCTCGCCCCCGGGCCGGACGGTCTCATTGAACCGGCGGCGGTGGCCGGCGCGCTGCGCGACGACACCCGGCTGGTGACGATCATGCATGCCAACAACGAGATCGGTACCGTCAACGACATCGCTGCTATCGGCGCCATTGCCCGCGATGCGGGGGTACCCTTTCACGTGGATGCCGCGCAAAGCGCCGGCAAGCTCCCCCTCGATGTCGGCGAGCTGCCCGTGGACCTGCTCTCCCTGTCGGCGCACAAGTTCTACGGCCCCAAGGGTGCCGGCGCTCTCTATGTGCGCCGCCAGGCGCGGCTGGAGCTGGTGCCGCAGATGCACGGCGGCGGCCACGAGCGCGGCCTGCGCGCCGGTACCCTCGCCACCCACCAGCTCGTGGGCATGGGCACGGCGGCGGCGCTGGCTGCCGCCGAACTTGAGGCGGAAGCCGGGCGGCTCCGGGGGCTGCGCGAGCGCCTGCGGGAGGGGCTGGAAAGCATCGGTGACGTCACGGTCAACGGCCATGCCTCGGCGCGGCTGCCGGGCGCCCTCAATGTCGCCGTGGGCGGCGTGGAAGGGGAGACCCTTCTCCTGTCCCTCAAGGACCTCGCGCTCTCCACGGGCTCGGCCTGTACCTCGGCCAGCGTGGAGCCCTCCTACGTGCTGCGCGCCCTGGGGCTGCCCGACGAGCTTGCCCACAGCTCGCTGCGCTTCGGCCTCGGCCGGTTCACGACGGCCGAAGAGGTCGAGTACGCGATAGCACAGGTTGCGGAGAGCGTTCAGCGGCTGCGCCCGGCCGCTGCAATAAGCTCCTGATTCGCGGGCATAAGTCGGGAGTTTTCCCGGCGCCGGCGGGTGAAACGGCGGCACAGGCGGCGTATAATGCGCGCGCCCGGGCGGGGCCTCTTGAAGCCCCGCCCCCTGACCATTCTTTTGCTGGAGAACCCTGATGGCCGTTGAACGCACCCTTTCCATCGTCAAGCCCGATGCCGTCGGCAAGAACGTGATCGGCAAGATCTACAGCCGCTTTGAGGACGCGGGCCTGACGATCGTCGCGGCGAAGATGCTGCGCCTGTCGGAGGCGGTGGCCGGCGGCTTCTACGCCGAGCACAAGGAGCGCCCCTTCTACAAGGACCTCGTCGCCTTCATGACCTCCGGCCCCGTCGTCGTGCAGGTTCTCGAGGGCGAGGACGCCATCGCGAAAAACCGAGAGCTGATGGGCGCGACCAACCCGCAGGAGGCCGACGCCGGGACGATCCGTGCCGATTTCGCCCAGTCCATCGACGCCAACGCGGTGCACGGCTCCGACTCCCCGGCCTCGGCAGAGCGCGAGATCGCCTATTTCTTCTCGGCTAGCGAAATCTGCCCGCGGGACTAGCCGGGAGCGGACGGAGAAAACCCATGACCGCCGTCATCGCCAGTAGCGCCGGACGCAGCGGCGCGCAGGCCGGGAAGGTGAACCTTCTCGGCATGCCGCGCCCCTGGCTGGAGTCCTGGTTCGAGGAGATCGGCGAGAAGAAATTCCGCGCCCAGCAGCTCCTGAAGTGGATCCACCACGAGGGCGTGACCGACTTCGAGGCGATGACCAACCTGTCGAGGGCGCTGCGCGACAAGCTGGCGTCGATCGCCGAGGTGCGGCCGCCGGAGGTGGCGAGCCAGAGCGACTCGACCGACGGCACCCGCAAGTGGCTGGTGCGCGTCGACGGCGGTGCCCTGGTCGAGACCGTGCTCATCCCCGACGGCGATCGGGCCACGCTCTGCGTCTCCTCGCAGGTCGGCTGCAGCCTGGACTGCAAGTTCTGCTCGACGGGCAAGCAGGGGTTCCAGCGCAACCTCACCGCGGCGGAGATCGTGGGTCAGCTGTGGCTGGCCATCGCCTCCTACGACGCCTTCAAGGCGGGCAAGGATCGCGTGGTCACCAATGTCGTGTTCATGGGCATGGGCGAACCGCTGCTCAATTTCGAGAACGTCGTCGCCGCCATGAACCTCATGATGGACGATTTCGGCTACGGCATCTCCAAGCGGCGGGTGACCCTGAGCACCTCCGGGGTGCTGCCGGCCCTCGACGAACTGCACCGCTACACGGATGCGAGCCTCGCGATATCCCTGCACGCGCCGAACGACGCGCTGCGCAGCCGTATCGTGCCGATCAACAAGCGCTACCCGGTAGCTGACCTGCTGGCCAGTGCGAAGCGCTACATCGATGCGCAGGTGGACCGCAAGCGGGTGGTCACCATCGAGTACACGCTGCTGGCCGGCGTCAACGACCAGCCCGAGCATGCCCGGGAACTGGTGGCACTGCTCGCGGACTATCCCTGCAAGATCAACCTCATTCCCTTCAATCCGTTCCCGAACAGCGGCTTCGAGCGCCCGAGCGGCAACGCCGTGTCGCGCTTCTGGAAGGTGCTGGTGGACGCGGGGCTCCGCGTCACCGTGCGCGCGACCCGCGGGGACGATATCGACGCGGCCTGTGGTCAGCTGGTCGGGCAGGTCGCGGATCGCACGCGTCGCAACGAGCGCTACCGCCGCTCTGCGGCGATCGGGAACGCCCTCTGATGGCTTCCCGCGCCGCGCTTGCCCTTGTCCTCGGCGTCCTGCTCGCGGGCTGTATCACCGAACGCGGAAGCGTCTATACCAACCCGCCCTCCCCGGAGGAGGCCATGCGCCAGCGGGTCGAGCTGGCGCGCTCCTACATCGGCCAGGGCAACTGGGAAGACGCCAAGCGCAACCTGAAGATCGCGGTGGAGCTCAATGACCGCGAGCCGGAAATTTACGAGGCGTTTGCCCTTGTCTACCAGAGCACAGGGGAGTTCGAGCTGGCGGAGGAGAACTTCCGCAAGGCCATCAGCCTGGATCGGGAGTTTTCCCGCGCCCGCAACAACTACGCCGCGTTCCTGTTCGCGCAGGAGCGCTTCGCAGAGGCGGAGACGCAGCTCGAGCGGGTTGTGAAGGACACGCTGTACGAGGCCCGGCCCCAGGCCTTTGTCAACCTGGGGCTTTGCCGCCGTGCTCTGGGCAAGCCCGCGCTGGCCGAGGAAGCCTTCGCCCGGGCGCTCGCCATGGACCGGCAGAACCGCATAGCACTGCTCGAACTCGCTCAGCTGCGCTTCGAGGCGGGGGATTACGCGGCGGCGGCTGGCTACTATACTGGGTACCGGGCAGCGGTTCGGCGGCAGAGCGCGCGCGGCCTGTGGCTCGGCATCCGCCTGGCGCAGGCCACCGGTGACCGCGATGCGGAGGGCAGTTACGCCCTGGCGCTGCGCAACCTCTACCCGGAATCGCCGGAATTCGCCGCCTGGCAGCGTCAGCAGGCCAAAGCGGGCGCCCCCTGAGGACGGATTCCGAGGGACATGAAGGCACCAGCAGTCGAGGCAAAGTCATGAGCCACAGTTCCCCGATCCAGCGTCGCAAGAGCCGGCAGATCCACGTCGGCAAGGTGGCCGTCGGCGGTGATGCGCCGATCAGCGTGCAGAGCATGACCAACACGGAAACCTGTGATGTCGCCGCCACGGTCGCGCAGGTTCAGGCCATCGCCGACGCCGGCGGCGATATTGTCCGTGTGTCCGTGCCGAGCATGGACGCCGCCGAGGCCTTCAAGCAGATCCGCGCCCAGGTCGAAGTGCCCCTCGTGGCGGATATCCACTTCGACCATCGCATCGCTCTCAAGGTTGCCGAGTATGGCGTCGACTGCCTGCGTATCAACCCGGGCAACATCGGCCGGGACGACAAGGTGCGCGAGGTGATTGCCTGCGCCCGGGATCGCGGCATCCCCATCCGCATCGGTGTCAACGCCGGCTCCCTCGGCAAGGACCTGCAGCGCAAGTACGGCGAGCCCACGGCCGAGGCGCTGGTCGAGTCGGCGCTGCGCCATGTCGATATTCTCGACAAGCACGACTACCCGGACTTCAAGGTCAGTGTGAAGGCGTCGGAGGTCTTCATGGCCGTGGACGCCTATCGGCTGCTGGCAAAGGAGATCGACCAGCCCCTGCACCTCGGTATCACGGAGGCCGGCGGCCTGCGTGGCGGCACGGTGAAGTCCGCCGTGGGTCTGGGCATGCTGCTCTACGAGGGGATCGGCGACACGATCCGCATCTCCCTGGCGGCGGACCCGGTCGAGGAGGTGAAGGTCGGCTTCGAGATCCTCAAGAGTCTCAAGCTGCGCACCAACGGCATCAATTTCATCGCATGTCCCAGCTGTTCGCGGCAGAACTTCGATGTCATCGGCACCATGAACACGCTCGAGCAGCGCCTCGAGGATGTGCGCACGCCGATGGACGTGGCGGTCATCGGCTGCATCGTCAACGGCCCCGGTGAAGCCCGGGAAGCGGATGTGGGCCTCACGGGCGCCACGCCGAACAACCTCATCTATGTCGGCGGTGAGCCGGACCACAAGGTCAGCAACGCCGACTTCATCGACCACCTCGAGCAGGTAATCCGCGAGCGCGCGGCGAAGATCGAGGCGGAGCGTGCCCGGCAGGAAGAGGAAGTCATCCTCAAGAGCACCGGGTGAGCGCCGCCGGCACCACGCAGGACACGCTATGAACCCCATTCGCGCGATCCGCGGGATGAACGACATCCTGCCTGACGAGGCTTTGCAGTGGCGGGAGGTCGAGGAGACAGCCGCGCGTCTCCTCGCCAGCTATGGCTATGGCGAGCTGCGCCTGCCGCTGGTGGAGCAGACAGAGCTGTTCAGCCGCTCCATCGGCGAGGTCACAGACATCGTCGAGAAAGAGATGTACAGCTTCGAGGACCGCCACGGCGACAGCCTGTCGCTGCGCCCGGAGGGTACCGCCGGCTGCGTGCGAGCGGCCATCCAGCAGAACCTCCTCGCCACCCCCTGCCGACTCTGGTACGCGGGCCCCATGTTCCGCTACGAGCGGCCGCAGAAGGGGCGCCAGCGCCAGTTCCACCAGATCGGCGCCGAGGCCTTCGGCTTCGCGGGACCGGATACCGATGCGGAACTCATTGCGCTGTCCGCGCGTCTCTGGCGCCTGCTCGGTATCGACGGGGCCGTGCGCCTGGAGCTCAATTCGATCGGTTCGCCCGAAGCCCGCCGCCGCTACCGGGAAGCCCTGGTCGCCTACCTGGCGGGGCACCGCGAGGCGCTCGACGCCGACAGCCAGCGGCGCCTGGAAACGAACCCGTTGCGCATCCTCGACAGCAAGGACCCCGGTACCCGGGCGGTACTCGAGGATGCGCCCGCCCTGGCGGACCATCTCGACGAGGAATCGGCGGCGGATTTCGAGCGCCTGGGATCGCTGCTGGATGCAGCGGGCATCCCTTTCGTGCACAATCCGCGTCTCGTGCGGGGCCTCGACTACTACAACAAGACGGTTTTCGAGTGGGTCACGGAGGCCCTCGGCGCCCAGGGTACGGTCTGCGCCGGCGGCCGCTACGACGGCCTCGTGGCGCAGCTCGGCGGCAAGGCGGCGCCCGGCGTCGGCTTCGCCATGGGGCTCGAGCGCCTCGTGCTGCTGCGCGCCGAGCTGGGCGTGGCCACACCTGCTGCGGCACCGGACGTTTACGTCGTTGCCGTGGGTGAGGCGGCAGAGCAGACCGCCCTGGTCGAGAGCGAGCGGTTGCGCGATGCGCTGCCGGCGGCCCGCATCCTGCGCCATGCGGGGGGCGGCAGCTTCAAGAGCCAGATGAAAAAAGCCGACAAGAGCGGTGCCCCGGTGGCACTGGTCTGGGGCGAGGACGAGGTCGCCGCCGGCGAGGTGGTCCTGAAGCCGCTGCGCGGCGGCGAGCAGCGTCGCCTGCCCCTGGCCGCTGTTGCCCCCGCGCTCGCCGACATCATGACGCAAGGACACTGACGTGGAAAGTTACCGGACGGAAGAAGAACAGGTCGAGGCGCTCAAGCGCTGGTGGAAGGAGAACGGCACGAGCACGCTGGTATCGATTCTCCTCGCCGTAGCCGTGGCTTTCGGCTGGCAGGGCTGGCAGGCGCGGCAGCAAGCCAGGGCCGAGTCCGCCTCGAACCTGTTCCAGCAATTCCTGGAAACGATGGGCAGCGCGGAGCAGGCGACCGGCGGCGCGGCGGCAGAAGAGCTTGCCACCCGCATCGCCACCGAGTATGACGGCACGGCCTACGCCCGTTTCGCCGAGTTGCACCTCGCACGGCTGCACGTGGCCGGGGGCGACCTGGGCGCGGCGGAGGCGGCGCTGCGCACCGTCCTCGCCGAGACGTCAGCAAAGGAAGATCTTCACCGGGTCGCCAGGCTGCGCCTGGGTCGGGTGCTGGCCGCCCGTGGTGACACCGAGGACGCGCTCGAGCTGCTGGCCAGCGACGGGGCCAACCCCTATGCCGGTGCCTACGCCATGGCCCGGGGCGATGTCTTGCTCGCCGCAGGCCGCGCTGACGAAGCCGCCGCGGCCTACCGCGAGGCCCAGTCCCTCGCCGACCCGGAGCGGCCCCTGCCCGGGCTCGACGAGAAGCTGGATTACCTGAACCCGCAGCCGCCGACGGCGGGAGCGCAGGGATGAGCGCAACGCTGCGCGCCGCCTGGCTCCTCGCGCTGCTGCCGCTGCTCGCCGGCTGCAGCACCATCGGTGACTGGTTCGAATGGAGCGAGGACGAAGACCCGCGCAAGCCCGCCGAGCTGGTCGACATCGATAGCCGCGTGAACATCGACCGGCTCTGGTCCGTGTCCGTCGGGGACGGACAGGGCAAGGGCCTCTACAAGCTGCAGCCGGTGCTCGCCGGCGACATGATCTACGCCGCTTCCGTGGACGGCCAGCTGCGCGCCGTGGAGCGCGACCGGGGCCGCACGCGCTGGCGCGAGAACGTCGAGACGGGCCTGTCCGGCGGCGTGGGTTACTACGATGGCAACCTCTACCTCGGCAGCGCCGACGGCGAGGTGCTGCGGCTCGACGCCGCCGACGGCAGCGTGCGCTGGTCCGCGCGGGTGACCGGCGAGGTGCTGGCGCCACCGCAGGGTGACGGCCGGGTCGTCGTGGCGCAGACCTATGACGGCAAGCTTCACGGCCTCGATCACGACAGCGGGGAGCGCCTCTGGAGCTATGACAGCAACGTCCCGGTGCTGACGATCCGCGGCACGAGCACGCCGATTCTCCGCGATGGCACGGTCTATGCCGGCTTTGCCAACGGCCGGGTACTGGCCTTTGACGCCCTCACCGGCGCCGTGACCTGGGAGGCCCGCGTGGCGATCGCCCAGGGGCGCTCCGAGATCGAGCGCATCGTCGATGTCGACGGCACCATGGCGATCCAGGGCACGGAGCTCTATGCGGCCAGTTACCAGGGCCGCATTACCGCCCTCGATATCCGCAGTGGGCGCAAGCTCTGGCAGCGCAACCTGTCGTCCTTCAGCGGCGTTTCGCAGGGCTTCGGCAACGTCTATGTCGCCGATGAGGACGGCACGATCACCGCCTACCTGCGCAGCGGCCAGGGGATTCGCTGGGAACAGCCGGCGCTGGCCTTTCGCGAACTGTCGCGGCCGACCCCGGTCAGTTCCTACCTGGCGGTCACCGACTACCAGGGCTACCTGCACATCCTCTCCCAGGTCGACGGCGAGTTCGTCGGCCGCACGCGCGTCGATGGCGACGGCGCCCGGGCGGACATGCTCGCCGATGGCAGCGTGCTCTATGTCTTCGGCAACAGCGGCAAGCTCGTGGCCTACGAGATCACCCCCAGGGACTGATGCCCCATGCTCCCGGTCATCGCCCTGGTCGGCCGCCCCAACGTGGGCAAGTCGACCCTCTTCAACCAGCTCACGCGCAGCCGTGACGCGCTGGTCGCGGATCTCCCGGGGCTGACCCGGGACCGCAAGTACGGCGAGGGCGTGAGCGGGGATCACCGCTTCATCGTCATCGACACCGGCGGCATCAGCGGCGACGAGGCCGGTATCGACGCCGCCATGGCCAGCCAGTCCCTGGCCGCCATCGAGGAGGCGGACCGGGTGCTGCTGCTGGTCGACGCCCGGGCCGGTCTGGCAGCCGGTGACGAACAGCTCGTGCGGGAACTGCGCCGTCGCGGCAAGCCTTTCGATCTGGTCGTGAACAAGGTCGACGGCCTCGACCCGGAGGTCGCCGCCAGTGATTTTTACCGCCTCGGCATTGAGCATTTCCACCGGATCGCCGCCAGCCACGGCCGCGGCGTGCGCGCGCTCATCGAGGCGGTACTGGCCGATTTTCCGCCGGCGTCAGCGCTGGCGGACAGCGCGGAAGACCGCGTGCGGGTTGCCGTGGTAGGGCGCCCGAATGTCGGCAAGAGCACGCTCGTCAACCGGCTCCTCGGCGAGGAAAGGGTCGTGGTCTACGACCAGCCGGGCACGACCCGGGACAGTGTCTTCATCGATTTCGAGCGCGACGGGGCGCCCTATACCCTCATCGACACGGCGGGCGTGCGCCGGCGCAAGAACGTGCGCGAGACCGTGGAGAAATTCTCCATCGTCAAGACGCTGCAGGCGATCGACCAGGCCCATGTCGTGGTGCTGCTCATGGACGGCAGCGAGGGGCTCGTCGACCAGGACCTGCACCTGCTCGGGCACTGCATCGAGGCCGGGCGCGCCCTGGTGCTCGCGGTGAACAAGTGGGACGGGCTCGAGCCGGAACAGCGCGAGCGTGTGAAGAGCGAGCTCGAGCGCCGGCTGCGCTTCGTCGACTACGCGGAGACCCATTTCATCTCCGCGCTGCACGGCTCCGGTGTCGGGCTCCTCTTCGGCGCCATCGACGCCGCCTACGAGGCGGCGACCCGGCCGCTGTCGACGAACCAGCTCACGCGCATCCTCCAGGATGCGCTCGCGGACCACCCGCCGCCCATGGTCGCCGGCCGGCGCAGCAAGCTGCGCTACGCCCACGCGGGCGGGCGAAATCCGCCGGTCATCGTCATCCACGGCAACGGGACGGACAACATTCCCGCCAGTTACCGGCGCTACCTCGAGAAAACCTTCGCCCGGGCGCTTTCCCTGAGCGGCACGCCCGTGCGCGTGGAGCTGCGTTCCGGTGAGAACCCCTATGCGGGCCGCCGCAACACGCTGTCGAAGCGCCAGGTGGACCGCAAGCGCCGGCTCATGGCCCACGTGAAGAAGGACAAGAAGCGCCGGCAGCGGAAGAAAGATCGCTAGGGAAGCGGGATAGCCATGGCACGGCCGGACCTCGACAGCCCGGAGCACATCGCCGCTTTTGTCGACCGGTTCTACGAGCGGCTTCTCGCGGATCCGCAGCTCCGGCCCATCTTCATCGATGCCGCCGGCATCGACCTCGCCACGCACCTGCCGCGGATCCGCGCCTACTGGCGCAAGATGCTCCTCGGTGACCCGGGCTACCGCCGTCACACGATGAACATCCATCGCGCCGTTCACGCGCGCCGGCCCTTCACGGCGGCGGACTTCGACCGCTGGCTCGCGCTGTTCACGGCGACCCTCGATGAGGGCTATGCCGGCCCCGTCAGCGAGCGTGCCCGGCGTCTCGCAACCCGCATTGCTGCCAACATGCAGGCGGGCCTTGCGGCCCCCTGCGACGAACGGCGGGCAGCGCGCGACGAGTGACCGTCAGCTGTCTTGTGGCACGTTTCACGGGTGCTATAGTCCCCTATAACACCCACGCAGGAAGGATTGCGGACATGTTTTTCCCTCATCGCAAGCGCCGTTTCG
Organism: Pseudohaliea sp.; assembly: GCF_054552115.1. Lineage (NCBI taxonomy): Bacteria > Pseudomonadati > Pseudomonadota > Gammaproteobacteria > Cellvibrionales > Halieaceae > Pseudohaliea > Pseudohaliea sp. The sequence continues at coordinate 20,154 of NZ_JBTOLW010000009.1, forward strand.
TTGGTGACAACGGGCTCCTCGCCGGTGCAGTGCTCTTTCTTGCCTGCACGCTGGCGAGCGTGCTCTGGGCTCGTGTCGCCCATGCCGGGGACCCGGAAACGCTGCGTGTCGAGAACCTGCCCATGAACCACGTCACCGTGCGCGGAGCGGTGCAGGTGGAAATCAGCCAGGGCGAGCCCGCGGTGCTGCTCATGCGTGGCCCGGCGGAGCAGCTCGCGGTGCGTCCCTTCATCGCCCGGGAAAAGCTTCTCGTGCTGGGGGACAGTGAGCAGGACCCCCGCGCCGACGTGAGCGATGTGCGCTACAAGCTGACGCTGCCGTCCCTCGAGGCGCTGCACGTGGCGGGCAGTGGCACGGTCTACGTGCGCCGCCTGGCCGTGGGGGATCTCGACGTCAGCGTGGACGGCTCGGGCGACGCGCGTTTCTTCGCGGTTGACGGGGAGGACATCCATCTCGCCGTGAACGGCTCCGGGGACCTGGAAGTCGTCGAGCTTCGCGCTGAAGGGCTGGAGGTCGTCGTCGCCGGCGCCGGCGATGTGCGCTTCAGGGACGTCACCGTGGAGGACCGTATCGGCGCCGTGATCAAGGGCTCCGGCGATATTGTCGCGAAGGGCGAGGGGCGCAGTGCCGCCATGAAACTGGCGATCGTCGGCTCCGGCGACATCGACTTCCGCCGGATCAACGCCACGGACGTGGAAGTCAACATCGTCGGCTCCGGCGATGCCCGCGTAGGCGGCGTCCTGGACCTCGATGTGACGGTGCTCGGCAGCGGTGATGTCTACTACCGCGGTGAGCCTGATATCAGCACGACGATTCTCGGCTCCGGCCGCCTCCACGACAGCGACGACTGAGAGCGGGCGCGCCCATGGAATGGAACGATGTCCAGCCGATCTACCGCCAGCTCCGCGACCTGGTGATGCAGCGGGTACTGGACGGGTCCTTCCCCGAGGGGGAGTCGATTCCCTCCGTGCGCCAGGTCGCATCCGAGTACCGGATCAACCACATCACCGTGAGCAAGGCCTACCAGGAACTGGTCGACATGGGCCTGCTGGAAAAGCGCCGTGGCCTCGGCATGTTCGTCCGCCCCGGGGCCCAGGCGGCGCTGTCCAGCGAGGAGAAGCGCCGGTTCCTGGACGAAGAGGTGCCCGCGCTCGCGGCGCGGGCACGCACCCTGGGCGTGGCCATCAACACCATCGTGGAGCGCCTGCAGGACGCGGGCGAGGAGAAGCATGTCACACATCATTGAAGCAAGGGATGTCCGGCGGACCTTCGGCGATATCCGCGCTCTCGACGGCGTGAACCTGGCCCTGGACAGCGGCAGCGTCGTCGGGCTCATCGGCCCGAACGGCGCCGGCAAGACCACGCTGCTCCGGGCGCTGCTGGGCCTGACGGCCTGCGAGGGTGAGCTGCGGGTGCTCGGCAGCGACCCGCTGGCCGAGCACGCCCGGCTCATGCAGTCCGTGAGCTTCATCGCCGATACCGCGGTGCTGCCGCGCTGGATGCGCGTGGACGAGCTCCTCGATTACGTCACCGGTGTCCATCCGAACTTCGACCGCGACCAGGCGGAGCGTTTCCTGGCCACCACGGAGGTGACGCCGCGCCGCCGCGTCCGGGATCTCTCGAAGGGGATGACGGTGCAGCTGCACCTCGCCCTGGTGATGGCCATCAATACCCGCCTGCTGGTGCTCGACGAACCGACCCTGGGCCTGGACATTCTCTACCGGCGCCGTTTCTACGAGCAACTCCTCAACGACTACTTCGACGAGGAGCGCACCATCATTATCTCGACGCACCAGGTGGAGGAGGTGGAGCACATCCTCACCCACGTGGTGTTCATCAACCATGGCCGCCTGGTGCTCACGGAAGCCACGGCGCGCCTCGAGGAGCGCTTCGTGGAACTGCACGCTGTCGGCGAGGCGGTGGCGCGGGCCGAAGCCATCCCCCACGTGGGCAAGCGCAGTATCCTCGGCGGGAAAGCGTTTATCTACGAGGATGTGGACCGCAGCCTGGTCGCGCCCCTCGGCGAGTGCCGCACGCCTTCCGTGGCGGACCTGTTCATGGCGAAGGTAGGAGGCTGAAGCGGTGATCGCGAGAACACCCCCCAACACCCTGTTCACCCTGCTGCAGCGGGAACTGCGCGAGTACCGCACCTCGCTGCTGTGGACGCCCGTGACCATCGCCGCGCTGCTGGTCGTGCTCCTTGGTGGCAGCGTCTTCTTCGCCGACCGCATCAGCGTATTCGGCGAGGCTTTCATGCAGATGCTGGAGCACGAGAGCGGTGACGGTTCCCTGAATATCTCGATCAGCGTGGGCGAGGACGAAGTTACCGTCTACCGGCGCGGGGAACTGGACGAGCGTCTCGGTCCGCCGCTGGACCTGCCGGTGAGCGAGCCCGAGGCACCGCCGCCGCCGGAAGCCTGGAATTTTTCGCGGGACTGGACCTTCAGCCCGCCCCGCGCCGCCGAAGCCGGGGAGGCGGCCCCTGAACCGGAAGCGTATGGCGCCCTGAGCCCGTTACTCAACGTCCTGCATAACCTGCTGTTGCTGGTGCTCATGTTCACCACGGCGAACTACCTGCTCGGTACGCTCTTCGATGACCGCAAGGACCGCAGCATTCTTTTCTGGCGCTCCATGCCCGTCTCCGAGTGGCAGACGGTGCTGTCGAAGTTCCTGGTGGTGGCGGTGGTCGCGCCGGGCGTCGTGTTCATTATCAGCTTCGTGCTGCAGGTGCTGACCCTGGCGCTCTCGGCGGTGCTCGCCTGGCGCATGGAGGTGCCCACGGAAAGGCTCTTCGAGGGGCTCGCCCTCGGCCGGCTGGCGCTGGACCAGTTCGGCGGCTGGGTGCTCACGGCCCTGTGGCTGGCGCCGATCTGGGCCTGGCTGCTGCTGGCGTCCGCCGCGGCGCGCCGCTCGCCCTTTCTGCTCGCCGTGACACCGGTCGTCGTCGCTGCCATCGCCGAGGCGCTGCTCTTCGGCAGCCACTATGTCATCGGCGCAGTCGTTGACCACCTGCCGAAGCTGGTGGCCGACGTCGAGGCCGATCCGGGCTCGGCGGGGCTCTACCTCTTCGGGCCGAACTGGCACGCCGTGAACCTGCCCGGCATGGGCGCCGGCCTGGTCGCCGCCGTCCTGCTGCTCACCGGCGCGGTCTGGCTGCGCCGGCACCGCTGGGAAATCTAGCCTCGAAGGCGTGCGCCCTCAGAAATGCACGCCCTTCATGAGGGCGGCGAGGGCGACCTGCTCGTTGGAGACCTCCACCTGCTCGGGCTTCTTCTCGCCCCGGGCCGCGGCCGAGTCGCCGAACATGCGGAAGACCGTGTTCATGATCACCTCGGTCACGTGGGGCATGAGGGCGTTCATTACCTGCAGCGAGATGCCGAGGCGGGTTGCGATGCGCTTGGGCTTCTTGATCACCGCCTCGGCGACCATGTCCGCCGCCTCCTCGGGCGAGATAATGGGCATGGAGTTGTAGACTTCTGTCGCGGCGATCATCGGCGTGCGCACCAGTGGCATGTTGATCGTCGTGAAGCGCACGTTGCGGTCGGAGAACTCGACCGCGGCGGCCCGGGTCCAGGCGTCCAGGGCGCTCTTAGAGGCGACGTAGGCGGAGAAGCGCGGCGCGGGCATGAGTGCGCTGATGGATGAGATGTTGATCACCTGTCCGCTGCGGCGCTCGAGCATGGACGGCGCCAGCCCCATGATGAGCCGGATCGCGCCGAAGTAGTTGAGCTGCATGGTGCGTTCGAAGTCGTGAAAGCGGTCGAAGGACAGCTCCAGGGAGCGGCGGATCGAGCGGCCGGCGTTGTTGATGAGGATATCGATGCCGCCGTGCGTGTCGAGTACCTCGGCGACCAGCCGGTCCACGTCTTCCATCACCGATACATCGGCTGTGTGCATCGAGGCGCGCCCGCCGGCCAGCTCGATCCCGGCCGCGGTCTCCTCGAGCTTCTCCCGGGTGCGGGCCACCAGGATGACGTGCGCGCCGGCGTCCGCGAGGCGCAGCGCCGTGGCCTTGCCGATGCCCGAAGAGGCGCCGGTGATGAGGACGTTTCTGCCGCCGACGTTGCCCTCCAGCGAGTGGTCCACGAACAGGTCCGGGTCGAGGTTGCGCTCCCAGTAGTCCCAGAGCCGAGGCGCGTAGTCGCGCAGGGACGGCACGGCGATGCCGCTGCCCTTGAGCGCGCGCTCCGCGTCGCGGTTGTCGTAACGCGTGGGGTAGTTGAGGAACAGCCCGATCGATTCGGGCAGGCCGAGGTCCTCAAGGATCGTTCGCGTGACCCGCTTGACCGGGGGCAGGTTGCTGAGCGTGTCGCGCACCGTGCGCGGGACGAAGGCGAACATGCGGCTGTCGAGGCGCATGCTGAAGCTCGGCGCGTGCCCGGCCCTGGCGAAGATGTTCATCAACTCGCCCAGGGAGTAGTGCTCCGGGTCCGTGAGATGGAAGCAGCGCTCGTCGAGGCCCTCCCGGTGGGCGATGTGGTCCATGGCATCGGCCACGTAGTCGACCGGCACGATATTGAACTTTCCGCCCTCGAGGCCCACCAGGGGCACCCAGGGCGGCAGCGCCCCGCGCAGCTTCTGCAGCAGCTTGAAGACGTAGTAGATGCCGTCGATCTTGTCGATCTCACCGGTGGTCGAGTCACCGACGACCATGCCCGGGCGGTAGATGCGCCAGGGGATGTCGCAGTCCAGGCGCACGATACCCTCGGATTCGTGCTTGGTGGCGAAGTAGGGGTGCTCGATGGCCTCCGCCTCCTCGAACATGTCTTCGCGGAAGGTGCCGCGGTAGAGCCCGCCGGCGGCGATGGAGCTGACATGCTCGAAGCACCCGGCCTCGAGGGCGCTGGCCAGCTGTACGGCGTTGCGGGTGCCCTCGATGTTGGTCGCCACCTGCGACGCCGCGTCGGCGGACAGGTCGTAGATCGCCGCGAGGTGGAAGAAGTGGTCGATGCGTCCGCGCAGCTGGGCGACCAGGCCCGGGTCCAGGCCGAGCATGGGCTGGCGGAGGTCGCCGGTGACCGCCACCAGCCGGTCGGCCTGGTCGCCCGCGGCCTCGCGCAGCGCCTCGAAGCGTGTCCGGGAGCCCGCCCGGGTGAGAACGTAGAGCGTGCCCTCGCGGCGCAGGAGCCGCCGGATGAGGTGTGTGCCGATGAAGCCGGTGCCGCCGGTGATGAAATACGCCATGAGCTTGTCCTTATTGATCGGCGAAACATGAGAAGCTGACTGTCGAGCAGTCTAGCGGGTCACCGGCGGACCACAAGGCGCCGCAACTGCATTGGTCGTGTGAATAGCAAAAATCAAAAACATCTATTTCATTTATGGCGGTCCCTTCCCTAGACTGCACCGATCGAGCTGGCAGACCGGCCACCGAACTTCCATCACAACCAGTCGAGGGTTTCCCATGGCGACTTACCAGGAAAAGACAGCTGACTTTGCCGCTCTCTGCAAGGAGCAGGGGGGCACCTGGCGCAACATCAACCCCGAGTTCGCGGCGCGCATGACGCTGCAGAACCGCTTCCGCACGGGCCTGGATATCGCGCGCTACACCGCGGGCATCATGCGCCGCGACATGGCCGAGTACGACGCCGATACCAGCCAGTACACTCAGTCCCTCGGCTGCTGGCACGGCTTCATCGGCCAGCAGAAGCTGATGGCCATCAAGAAGCACCATGGCAGCACGAGCAAGCGTTACCTCTACCTGTCGGGCTGGATGATCGCCGCCCTGCGCAGCGAGTTCGGCCCGCTGCCGGACCAGTCCATGCATGAGAAGACGTCCGTGCCGGCCCTCATCGAGGAGCTTTACACCTTTCTCAAGCAGGCGGACGCCCGCGAACTGAACCATCTCTTCCGTGAGCTCGACGAAGCCCGCAAGGGTGGCGATCAGGTTGCGGAGCAGCGAGCCCTCGACGCGATCAACAACTTCGAGACGCACGTGGTGCCGATCATCGCCGACATCGACGCCGGTTTCGGCAACGAGGAGGCGACCTACCTGCTCGCCAAGAAGATGATCGAGGCCGGTGCCTGCGCCATCCAGATCGAGAACCAGGTGTCCGACGCCAAGCAGTGTGGTCACCAGGACGGCAAGGTCACGGTTCCCCACGAGGACTTCCTGGCCAAAATCAACGCTGTGCGCTACGCGTTCCTCGAGCTCGGTGTCGATGACGGCGTGATCGTCGCCCGTACCGATTCGCTCGGTGCCGGCCTCACGCAGAAGATCCCCGTGTCCCGGGAGCCCGGCGACCTCGCCTCCCAGTACAACGCCTTCCTCGAGACCGAGGAAGTGAGCAGCGCCGAGGACGTGAACGAGGGCGACGTGGTGATCAAGCAGAACGGCAAGCTGGTGCGCCCGGTGCGCCTGCCCAACGGCCTCTACCGCTTCAAGCCCGGCACCGGCGAAGAGCGGGTGGTCCTCGACTGCGTCACCAGCCTGCAGAACGGCGCGGATCTGCTCTGGATCGAGACCGAGAAGCCCCACGTTGGGCAGATCGGGGCGATGGTCAACGAAATCCGCCAGCACGTGCCCGATGCCAAGCTCGTCTACAACAACTCGCCGTCCTTCAACTGGACCCTGAACTTCCGCCAGCAGGTCTTCGACGCCTGGCAGGAAGAAGGCCGCGACCTGTCCGCCTACGACCGCGACAGGCTCATGAGCGCCGAGTACGACGACTCCGAGCTGGCAGCGCAGGCCGACGAGTGGGTGAAGAACTTCCAGGCCGATGCTTCGCGGGAAGCGGGCATCTTCCACCACCTGATCACCCTGCCGACCTACCACACGGCGGCCCTGTCCACGGACAACCTCGCCCAGGGCTACTTCGGCGAGGAGGGCATGCTGGCCTACGTCCAGGGCGTGCAGCGCAAGGAGATCCGCCAGGGCATCGCCTGCGTCAAGCACCAGGACATGGCCGGCTCCAACATCGGCGACGACCACAAGGAGTACTTCTCCGGCGAGGGCGCGCTGAAGGCCGGTGGCAAGGACAACACCATGAACCAGTTCGGCTGACAAACTCCGCGCGCCGCCCGGCGCGCAGTGTCCCTTGCGGGTGGCCTCGTGCCACCCTTTTTTTTGGCGGCCTGCCGCTGCTCAGTCGCCGAAGGGGGCGTCGATAGACGGCGAGGGGGCGGTGAACCACTCTGCCCCCGTCTCCGTCACATGGAAGTGGTCCTCCAGCCGTATGCCGAATTCCCCGGGGACGCAGATCATCGGCTCGTTGCTGAAGCACATGCCGGGTGCGAGCGGCGTGTCGTTGCCGGGGACGAGGTAGGGCGATTCGTGGATGTCGAGGCCGATGCCGTGCCCGGTGCGGTGCGGCAGACCCGGGAGGCGGTAGCCCGGGCCGAGGCCGGCCGCCTCGATGACCGCCCGCGCGGCGGCGTCCACGGCACCGCAGAGTGCCCCGGGACGGGCGGCGTCGAAAGCCGCCTGCTGTGCCGCCTGCTCGAGGTTCCAGATCTCCCGCTGCCGGGCCGAAGGCTCGCCGAAGACATAGCTGCGGGTAATGTCGGACAGGTAGCCGTGCACCTCGCAGCCCGTATCGATGAGGACCATGTCCCCTTCCTCGAGCACCTTCGGCTTCGCGACGCCGTGCGGAAAGGCGCTGTCGGGCCCGAAAAGAACGATGCAGAAGGTCGAACCGCCGGTCCCCGCGGCCCGGTGGGCTGCGTGGATGAAGGCCTCGACCTCGGCCGTGCTGATGCCCGGCTCGAGCATGCGGGCGGTGTGCCGGTGCACGTCCAGGGTAATGTCCTTTGCCCGCTGCATGAGGGCGAGCTCCGCCGCGCTCTTGCGCTCGCGGCAGCCGGCGACCACCGGCGCGCCGTTGGCAACGGCCATGGACGGGGGCAGGGCACCGCGCACGCCATCGACGAGAAACCAGGGGGCCGCCGGGTCGATCGCCAGCCTGCCTTCACGCACGCCGCCGGCCTCGAGCACCGCTGCCAGCAGCCGGTAGGGACATTCATGTTCTTCCCAGCAGTGCATGTCGCCAGCGAGCACCGTGTAGCCCGACAGGGTGCCGCGCTCGAAGGCGGGGGCGAGGTAGTGGAGTTCGCCGCCGGCCGTGAGCAGGGCCCCGACGAGCCGCTCGCTCGGTGACCAGAGCGTGCCGGTGAAATAGCGCAGGCTGCTGCCCGCGTTGAGAAAGAGGGCGGCCAGGTCGTGCTCGCGCAGGAGGGTGACCGCCTTGTCGAGCCGCGCCCGGTACTCGGCCTCGCCGATGGGAACAGCCCCGGCGGTGCGGTCTCCGCCCGCCCGGAGTGTCTCGAGTTCCGTCGCCGCGTCGCTGCCGCCCACGCCTGCCGTCATGGTTGTCTCCCGGGTCTGCAAAAGGTGAATTGACGAGTTCGCGAAGGGGCCGATCATAGCATCCGGTGCCGGTTCCACGGTTTCTCCGTCGCACTTATACTCGTGGGTTCTAGGGAGGAATCGACATGCGCTGGGATGAAATCGACCGCCAGGTCTGCTCCGTCGCGCGGGCGCTGTCCGTGGTCGGGGAACGCTGGACCCTGCTGATCCTTCGCGATGCCTTTTTCGGCACGCGCCGCTTCGACCAGTTCCAGGCCAGCCTGGGCATCACCCGCCACCGGCTGTCAGAGCGCCTGGGCAAGCTCGTGGACCACGGCGTGCTCAGGCGCGTCCGCTACAGTGAGCGGCCGCCGCGCTACGAGTACCGGCTGACCCGCAAGGGGCTTGCGCTCTACCCGGTGCTGATGACCCTCGGTACCTGGGGGGATGACTGGATGGACCTGGGCGAAGGCGCCCCGGTGGTCTACGTGCACAATGCCTGTGGCAAGCAGACCCGGCCGCTGCTGACCTGCAGCGAATGTGGAGAACCCCTGCGCCCCGAGGGCGTCCTGCCGGAGGTCGGGCCCGCGCTCGCGCTCCACGTACCCGAGGCGCAGGAGGGAGACCGTGAGCTGCCGGCTTTCCCGCTGCTGTCGAGGGAGCCCGCGCTGGACTAGACTTCGGGTTCAGCCACGCGACAAGGAAAAGGTAACGCCATGGCAGACGCCGCCAACAGCATCGTGATGAACAGCGACAATCCGGAAGCGATGGTGCCGGGCACCGACCGGGACCCGGCCACGGAGCGTCTCGTGCGCAAGCAGCGTCTTGCCGCCGCGCTCCGCCTCTTCGGGAAGTTCGGCTTCGATGAGGGCGTGGCCGGCCACATCACGGTGCGCGACCCGGAGCACCTCGACCAGTTCTGGGTGAACCCCATGGGGCGCTCCTTCAAGCAGATGTGCGTCTCGGATCTCCTGCGCGTGGACCACGAGGGCAATGTCGTGGAGGGCGAAGGGCTGCTCAACGGCGCGGCCTTCACCATCCACTCGCGGATCCACATGGCCAACCCGCATATCACCGCGGCGGCCCATTCGCACTCGCTCCACGGCAAGGCCTTCGCGTCCCTCGGCCGCAAGCTCGACCCGCTGACGCAGGATGCGTGCGCCTTCTATGAGGACCACGCGGTACTGGAGAGCTTCACCGGCGTGGTGCTCGAGAGCGGAGAGGGGGACCGGATCGCCGAGCTCGTGAACCACCACAAGGCGCTGATCCTCCAGAATCACGGCCTGCTCACCGTGGGTGCCTCCGTCGACGAGGCCGCCTGGTGGTACATCACCCTGGAGCGCAGCTGCCAGGCGCAGCTCCTCGCCGAGGCCGCGGGCACACCGAAACCGATTCCCCACGAGTACGCCCTGAAGACCCGCGAGACCGTGGGCAGTCCGCTGGCTGGCTGGTTCAGCTTCCAGCCTCTCTACGACGTGATTGTCGCGGAGCAGCCCGAGCTCCTCGACTGAGACTGAATTTCATTCAAAGTCAGCCGCTTACGCGCACAAGCTGTTAAAAAGTCACAGGTTTTTTGCACCCCGCGCGGGCTACCGTCGCTAAACTTGCAGGCACAACGAGAACCGTCTCCAGAGAGAGGAGCCCGCAATGAAAAACCTGAAGCACACGGCGCTCGCCGTCGCAGTCGCCGCGACGCTGCCGCAGTTCGCCAGCGCCCAGATCGAGGAAGTCGTGGTCACCGCGACCAAGCGCGAGTCAACGGTGCAGGATCTGCCGTTTTCCATCAACGCCCAGTCCGAGGCGGCCATCGAGCGCAACAACGTGTTTACGCTCGAGGACCTGTCGCGCAATGTCGCCGGCCTCACCATCCAGAACCTCGGCCCGGGCCAGAGCCAGGTCGCCATCCGCGGTGTCTCCGCCGGCCAGATCGTCCGCGATCAGCCCGGTGTGAAAGAGCAGGTGGGCGTCTATCTCGACGAGACGGTCATCTCCCTGTCCCTGTTCACGCCGGATCTCGACCTCTTCGACCTGAACCGGGTCGAGACCCTGCGCGGTCCGCAGGGCACGCTGTTCGGCTCGGGCTCCGTGGGCGGTACCGTGCGTTTCATCACCAACCAGCCGGATATCGAGGGCGGTACCTACGGCAAGATCGAAGCGAACATGAATACCGTGACCGACGGCGAGGAGGGCGGCCATCTCAAGGGTGCCATCAACCTGCCGATTTCCGACACGGCGGCTATCCGCGCCGTGGCCTACGGTACCGAGTACGCCGGCTTTATCGACGCCCTGCGCGAGGGCCTGCCGAAGCAGGACGACGTCAACAGCGGTGGCCGTTACGGCGGCCGCATCGCCCTGGCCTGGCAGCCCACGGAGAACCTGCGCATCACCCCGCGGGTGGTCTACCAGGAGATCACGGCCGACGGCTTCAACCGCCAGGAGGCGTTCAACCTCTTCGCCAACCCGTACACGACGACGCGGCCGGCCATCCAGCTCGGCGAGCGCGAGCAGTACCTGCTGCTCGAGGAGGAGTTCGAGGATGAGACCCTCATCGCCGACCTGGTGGTCGAGTGGAACCTCGATAACCTGTCGCTGACCTATGCCGGCAGCTACACGGAGCGCGACATCCTGGTCAGCCGGGACGCCAGCGCCCTGACCGGGTCTGTCTCCGTGGACCTCGGCTTCCCCGAGTCCGCCGTGCTGATTCCCTCGAACCTGCGCGACACGACGGACCTCGAGCAGATCACGCACGAGTTCCGCATCGCCTCGAACTACGACGGCCCCCTGAACTGGGTCGGCGGCGTGTTCTACTCGGACATCAAGCGCACCTACGCCCAGCGCCTGCCGACGCCGGGCTACGACCAGGTCACGGACCTCGTGCTTGGCGCGGGCACCGCCGCCTCGCTGCGCAACGGTTTCCCGCCGGATTCGCCCTTCAACTCCGACCTGCCCTACGACATCGAGCAGCTTGCCCTGTTCGGCGAGGTCGACTACCAGGTCACCGAGCGCCTCAAGCTGACCGCCGGTGCCCGTTACTACGACTTTGAAGAGGAGCGCGACATTCTCCAGGGCGGCCTGTTCTCCAGCCTGGCGGACCAGACCGACGACACGGCCTCCGACGGCATCAACCCGCGCTTCATGGCCAGCTACGATCTGAACGATGCGGTCACCGTGAACGCCCAGGCCTCCCAGGGCTTCCGCCTCGGCGGCGTCAACGATCCGCTGAACGTGCCGCTGTGTGACCCGGGTGACCTGAACACCTTCGGCTCCTTCCAGGCCTACGACGACGAGACCCTGTGGAACTACGAGCTGGGCTTCAAGTCCATGGTCGGCAGCCTGCAGTTCAACGCCGCCGTCTTCTACACGGACATCGAGGACCTGCAGGTGACCCTGGATGCCGGTTCCTGTTCCTCGCGGATCTCCTTCAATGTACCGGAAGCCCATACCATGGGCGCAGAGTGGGAGCTCTCGAGCTACCTGACGGAGAACTTCCTGGTCACCTTCAACGGCAGCATCATCGAGGCGGAGTTCGACTCCACGGTGACCGACAGCGCCGGCAATATCCTCGGCGGCGTCGAGGACGGCAACCGCCTGCCCTCGGTCCCCGAGCTGCAGCTGTCGGCTTCGGCCACCTACACGTTCCCCGGCGGCCTGTTCGGCTCTGACGAGTTCTACCTGAACGCGCTGGTACAGCACGTCGGCGAGCGCTACACGCAGCCCTCGGACCAGGTGCCCGGTGCCGGCGATTTCGTCTCCGGCCTGCCCTTCGGCGGTGCCACCGGTACGGAAGTGACCAGCCTCGACCTGGAGCTCGACGCCTACGAGATCGTCAACTTCAGCGCCGGCTGGGTCTGGGACACGGTGGAGGCGGTGGTCTTCCTGAACAACGCCTTCGACGAGAACGCGGACCTGTCCTTCGACCGGGAGCGCGGCGGCCGCGCCCGCCTCGGCTTCCGCACCAACACGCCGCGCATGCTCGGCGTGACCCTGCGCAAGTCCTTCTAGGACGCCATCGGCGCAGCCAGGAACCGCGGCCCCCGGGCCGCGGTTTTTTTATGGTCGTTACGGATTGTTCCGGGGCGAGCGCGGGAGACTTCTCTCAGTCGCTCCCCGATACACGCTTTGTGAGAGAAGTCTCCCGCACTCGCCCCTGGCGCCTCGCATATTTCCAGCGCGGTTGATCATCCAGGGCGGTAGGGGTGGAGGCTGGAGGGTGCCCCCACCAAGCGTGTGTCGGGGAGCGACTGGGGGCGCCCTCCAGCCTCCGCCCCGGAAAGCTGCGATAAACGTCGCTCTACGTGTCCTCAGCCAACTCTGCCCCCAACTGCTCGGCGAGCACATGCTTCTGGATCTTGGTTGCGGACATGGGCCACTCGGTGACGAAACGCACGTGCCGGGGGATCTTGAAGGAGGCGATCTGGCCACGGCAGTAGTCGATCAGCGCGTCGGCATCGAGGCTGGCGCCCTCCCGGAGCTGCACGAACGCGGCGGCGACTTCTCCCAGCCGCTCATCGGGGGCGCCGACGACCTGCGCGAGGTGGATGGCAGGGTGCGTGCCCAACCAGTTCTCGAGCTCGAGTGGTGACACATTCTCACCGCCGATCTTCAGCAGGTCCTTGAGGCGGCCGTGGTAGGCGACCTGGCCCTCGGCAGTGAGACTGCACAGGTCACCGGTGCGGAACCAGCCGTCGTCGGTGAAGGCCTCGGCGGTACGCGCCGGGTCGCGATAATAGCCGTCGAGCAGGGAGAAGCCGCGGATCTGCATCTCGCCGCGTTCCCCCGCTGGCAGTACCGCGCCCGTCTCCGGGGCCACCACCCGGAGCTGTACCCCCGGGTAGGGCCGGCCGCAGGTCGCGGCCCGGGTTTCGTCGTCCTCGTTCGCGGCGCCGTGGCAGCAGATGCCCGAGGCCTCTGTCATGCCATAGGCGCTGATATGCAGCGCACCGGGCAGGGCGCGCATATTGGCGCGCAGGGTGTCGGGCGGTGCCACGTTGTTGATTAGCCGCACGCAGCCGAGGCGCCTGGCGTCGAAGTCCGGATGCGCGAGCAGGTCTGCCATGATCGCCGGGAACGCCGGGTAGAGAATCGTCGGCTGGTGCCGGTAGAGCTGCGCGAGCGCCGGGCCGGCCTCGAAATGTGTTTCGGCGAGGTAGCCGCCGCCGGCGCCGACCATCGCCAGCAGCGGCAGGATCGACGCCATGTGGAAGAGGGGCAGGGGGTTCCACTGCAGGTCGTCCGCCGTGACCTCCAGCCGGTCGCGCATGGCCAGCGCATTGCGCACGAGAGCCTCGTGGCAGAGCAGGCAGCCCTTCGGCCGCGAGGTGGTACCGGAGGTGTACATCATCAGGCAGGGTGCGCGCAGGGCGACCTCCCGCCGGCGCCGGTCGATGGCGGCGGTGTCAACGGCCTCGCCGAGGGCGGCGGCTGCGGCGGCGGTCAGGCAGCCGGCGCGTTCCCCGTCGCCGAGCAGGACCACGGTGCGCAATGCCGGTGCGGCGTCGGCTGTGAGCGTGCGCGGGTCCCGGGCTGCAGTGAGGGCCCCGTCCAGCGCGGCATCGACGAGCGCCGGGAAGTCCGTGGGGGTCGCCTCGGCGCCAGTGTACAGCAGGGCGAGATCTGCATGGCCGAGCACGTAGCGCAGCTCGTCAACCCGGTAGCGCGCATTCAGCAGTACCGCCACGGTGCCGGCGAGAGCGCAGCCGAACAGCTGCTCCACGACCTCGGGCCGGTTGTGCGCGAGAATGCCGACGTGATCCCCGGGCCCGGCGCCGAGGGCGAGCAGGCTCCGGGCACGGCCTTCGGCGCGGGCGAGCAGCTCGCGGTAGGTGACGTCGTAGCCGGGGAAGGCGAGGGCGCGGCGGTCCGGATGCTGTCTCGCCGCCCGCACCAGGAGGTCGCCGAGGGAAGTCGCTTCGATGGTCTTGAGGTCCATGGTCTTACCCGGGGTCAGAAGGAGCGCGGCAGGCCGAGGCCCTCGGCGATCATGTTGCGCGCCATCTCGTTGCTGATCGGGCCGATGCGCAGCAGCCGGGCGTCGCGCCAGTAGCGCTGCATGTCGGTCTCCGCAGAATAGCCCATGCCACCGAGGATCTGGATGCCGAGGTCCGCGGCGCGGCCCGCGTATTCGGAGCACAGGACCTTGGCCATGTTGGAGGCGTTCGCGCAGTCCTGGCCGGCGCTCTGCAGCGCGGCACCGTCGAGGAGCATGAGCTCGCCCTGCTTCTGCCACATGGCCATGTCGGCGACGTAGTGCTGCAGGGCCTGGAATTCGCCGATGACATGGCCGAAGGCGCGCCGTGTCTGCAGGTGCTCGACCGCATCCTCGAGCACGCCGTCGAGCATGCCCAGGCAGAAGGCCGCATTCACCAGGCGCTCATTATTCAGCGTGCCCGTGGAATAGCCCCAGCCTTTGCCGGCTTCGCCGAGGAGCAGGTCGTCGGGTACGAAGACATCGTCGAGGTGCACGGTGCAGGAGCTGATGCAGCGCATGCCCAGCTTGGGCATCGAGCTTACGGTGACGCCCTCCGCCTCACGGGGCACGAAGAACAGGGAAACCCCGTCGGCCCGGCGCTTTACGTCCTTTTCAGAGCGAGCCATGAGGAACAGGTAGTCGGCTACGCCGGCGCCGGTGCTCCAGATCTTCTCGCCGTTCAGGCGCCAGCCGCCGTCGACCTTCGTCGCGGTGGTCTTCATGCCGCCGAGGAGGTCCGTGCCGCCGCCCGCTTCCGTGAAGGCCATCGCGGTCTTCAGGCGCCCGGAGGCGATCTCCGGCAGGAAGCGCTGCTTCTGTTCCTCGCTGCCGGCGCCGAGCACACCCTTGCCGCCGCTGAAGGAGGTGACCCCCCAGACCCAGCCGACGCCCGCCGCCGTGCGCGCGAGCTCCCGGGCGAAGAGCACCTGGGTCAGGATACTGCCGCCCTGGCCGCCGTACTCCTCGGGGATGCCGATGCCGTGGGCGCCGAAGGCCGAAAGCTTGTCCCAGAAAGCGTCGGGGAAGGCGTCCTCTTCCCGTTCCAGCTCGCGGCACCAGTCCTTGGGGATCTCGGCGTCGACCCAGCTGCGCACGGTGTCGCGGAAGAGGCGGTCTTCCTCGGAGAGGAATGCAAGGGACATGCGGGGCTCCTTGTAATGCGTTATGCTTTTCTTGAATGATATTCAAAAATAACGGAGGAGGAAAGCCATGTCCGCCACTAGCAGCCTGGAAGCGCGCCTGCGCCGCCTGGAGGACCGCGTTGCCATCGAGGAACTCATCGCCCGCTACGGGCTGGTAATGGATGACCGCGACATGGACGCCATGCCGGGCCTGTTCACGGAAGATGTGCGCATCCTGTCCCGCGACGGGGTCATGGATGCCCGTGGCCGGGAGGCGGCGATCGAACTGTATCGCGGCCGCTTTACGGTGCTTGGCCCGAGCAATCATTTCACCCACGACAGGATCATTTGCTTCGGCGACGATCCCGACGAGGCCACGGGCACCGTGCTGTCGCACGCGGAGATGCAGCGCAAGGGCGAGCCGATGCTGGCGGCAATCCGCTATTCAGACCGCTACCGCCGGGAAGCAGGCGCCTGGCGCTTCGCCGAGCGCCTGTTCGATTTCTTCTACTACGTGCCCACGGCGGAGTACCTGGAGGCGCTGGGACCGGGGCTAGCTACGCGCATGCGTGCCTACGAGGAGGCCACGGGCGCCGACATCCCGGAGAAGCTCGCTACCTGGCGCGCCTATTACGGCGGCGCGCCGGGCGGCGAGGGCGATGCGCCGGGGAGCAGCTGAGGCTGGCCTAGCGCTGGCTCGCGGCCAGGGCCTGCTCGAGGTCGGCGATGATGTCGTCGGCGTGCTCGATGCCGATGGACAGGCGCACCATGTCCTCGGTCACCCCGGCGGAGGCCAGCTCTTCCGGTGACAGCTGCCGGTGGGTGGTGCTTGCCGGGTGGCAGGCCAGGGACTTGGCGTCGCCGATGTTCACCAGCCGCAGGATCAGCTGCAGCGCGTCGATGAAGCGGGCGCCGGCCTCGCGGCCCCCGGTCACGCCGAAGCTGAGTATGCCCGAGGCGCGGCCGCCGCAGATCTTCTCGCAGGTGGCCCGGTAGGGGCTGTCCGCGAGCGTCGCGTAGTTCACGTGCGTGACCGCCGGGTGCTCCGCGAGCCAGGCGGCGATGCGCTCGGCGTTCTCGCAGTGGCGCTCCATGCGCAGGCCGAGCGTCTCCAGCCCCTGCATGATCAGGAAGGCGGAGTGCGCGGCCAGCGCGGCGCCGGTGTTGCGCAGCGGCACGACCCGGCAGCGGCCGATGTAGGCGGCCTCGCCCAGCGCTTCGGTATAGACGACGCCGTGGTAGGACGGGTCCGGCTCGCTGAGCACGGCGAAGCGCTCCGCATTGGCCTTCCAGTCGAAGCGGCCGGAGTCGACGATGGCCCCGCCGACGGTCGTGCCATGGCCGCCGATGTACTTGGTCAGCGAATGCACCACGATATGCGCGCCGTGATCGAAGGGGCGGCAGAGGAAGGGCGTGGGCACCGTGTTGTCGACAATGAGCGGCACACCGTGGGCCTCGGCGATCTCCGCCCAGCGCGCCACGTCGACCACGTTGCCGGCGGGGTTGCCGATGGACTCGCAGAACAGCGCTCGGGTCCTGCCGTCGATGAGCTCGGGAATGCGGTCGAAGTCGTCGGCGGCGACAAAGCGCGTCTCGATGCCCTGGCGCGGGAAGGTGTGTGCGAACAGGTTGTAGGTGCCGCCGTAGAGCTGCGAGGTGCTGACGATGTTGGTGCCGGTCTCGGCGATCACCTCGATGGCGTAGCGGATCGCTGCCATGCCGGAGGCGACGGCGAGGGCGCCCACACCCCCCTCGAGCTGCGCGAGGCGCTCCTCGAGCACGGCGCAGGTGGGGTTCATGATCCGGCTGTAGATGTTGCCCGGCACCTTGAGGTCGAACAGGTCCGCCCCGTGCTGCGTGTTGTCGAAGGTGTAGGACGTCGTCTGGTAGATCGGCGTCGTGGCCGCGTGGCTGCTTGTCGGGTCGCCGTCGTAGCCGGCGTGCAGGGCGATGGTCTCGGGTTTCATGGGGCTCCTCGGCTCGGGTCCTTGCGGGGTCCCGCAACTTACCACAGCCGTCACCCCTCGCGTACACTACGCCCCCTTTCCCGCTGTCAGTTGCCGGAGGTTGCCGATGAATCCACTGCGCTGGGGCCTGGTGCCGCAGATCCTCGCCGGGGTCGTGCTCGGCGCGCTGTGCGGCGTCTTGCTGCCCGGGGCCGGGGAGGCCCTCGGCCTGCTCGGGCGTCTCTTCGTGAGCATGCTGAAGGCGGTGGCGCCGCTGCTGGTACTGCTCCTGGTGATGTCCGCCATCGCCAACCGCCACGAGCGCGGCGGCGATGCGCGGCGCACGTTCCTGACGCTGCTGCTCTATCTCGCCGGCACCGTGTGCGCGGCGCTGGTCGGCGTGCTGCTGAGCTTCGCCTTCCCCCAGACCCTGGTGCTCGTCGACGCGGCCGAGGGCAGCCCGCCGGCGGCGGTCGGCAGCGTGCTGGCCGATGTGCTTTTCAAGCTCGTGGACAACCCGGTGAACGCGTTGCTGGAGGGCAACTTCCTCGGTTGCCTCACCTGGGCCGTGCTCCTCGGCATCAGCTTCCGCCGCGCGCCGACGAGCTTCCGCGAACACCTGGAAACGCTCGCCGGCGGGGTGGCCGACGTGGTGCGTTACGTGATCCGCCTTGCCCCGGTGGGCATCTTCGGCCTGGTGGCTTACACGGTCGCGACCACCGGGGTCGCGGCCCTGGCCGACTACGCGGCCCTCGCGCTGCTGCTGGTCTCGGCCATGCTGGTGGTGGCGCTCGTCGTGAATCCGCTCATCGTCCTGCTGGTGACGCGCCGCAATCCCTACCCGGTGGTGCTGCGCTGCCTCGAGGAGTCCGGAATCACCGCGTTCTTCACCCGCAGTTCCGCGGCCAACATCCCGGTGAACCTCGCGCTGGCGAAGAAGCTCGGTATCAGCGAGGAGCTCTATTCGGTAACCATCCCTGTCGGCGCCACCGTGAACATGGCCGGCGCCGCGATCACCATCACCACCCTCACCCTGGCCGCCGCGAACACCCTCGGCATCGAGGCGAGCTTCGCCAGCGCCCTCGTGCTCTGCGTGGTCTCCGCGCTCGCCGCCTGTGGCGCCAGCGGTGTCCCCTCCGGCAGCCTGCTGCTCATTCCCCTGGCCTGCTCGCTCTTCGGCATTCCCCTGGACGTCGCCATGCAGGTGGTGGCGGTAGGCTTTGTGATCAGCGTGATCCAGGATTCGGCGGAGACCGCGCTCAACTCGAGTACAGATGTGGTCTATACCTGGGCCGTGGATAACGCGCCGCTGCGTCAGTAGCGCGACCGGGCCTCGTCGAGGAGCGCGCAGACGGCGCGGGCGCCCTCCAGGAGCCTGGGCGTCGGCCGCTGGATGAGGTCCGGGTCGAGTCCGTAGAGCGCGTCCGCCGCCACGGCCGACAGGCGCGGGAAGCGACGCCAGTCGGCCAGCCAGGGCGGGGTCTCCCTGCCCGCGCCGCTGGCGATGATGACTTCCGGGTCGCGCGCGAGGACGGCTTCCCGGCTGACCCGGGGTGCCAGCGATGGCACGTCCGCGAACAGGTTCTTCCCGCCGCAGCGCTCGATCACGGCGCTGATCAGGTGGCTGCCGCCCACGGTCTGCATGGGATCGTGCCAGAGCTGGTAAAAGACCCGCAGCCGGCGGCTCCCCGGGGGCGGGCCGAGGGCGGCAAAGCCCCGGGCCAGCGCGGCGGCAGCCGCTTCCCCCTGCGCTGGTGTGCCGGCGAGCCGGCCCAGCTGCGCGAGGGTCCTGCCGATGCGCGCGAGGTCGCGCACCTCGTCCACGTAAACGGGGATACCGAGGGCCTCGAGGCGCCGGACGATGGCGGCGCCGTTGCCCGAACCCCAGGCCAGCACGAGGTCCGGCCGCAGGGCAACGACGGCCTCCAGGCTGAGGGCGTTGTAGCCACCGATCCGCGGCACGTCCCGGGCTTTCGCGGGATGGTCGCTGTAGGCCACCGTGCCCACGAGGCGCCCGCCGCCGCCGGCCGCGAAGAGGTTCTCCGCCAGGTGCGGCGCCAGCGCGACGATGCGCTTCGCGGGTGCGGGCAGGGTGATGGTCTCGCCCCGGCTGTCGGTCACGGTGACCGGCGCTGCCTGCAGCGCCATGGTGGGGAGGAGCAGCGGCAGGAGCAGGAGCAGGAGCACGGCAGTGGGAGGCGCGTCCCCACTCCGACAGGGGCGGATGGTCGGCCCGTCCCTGTCGCGGCGAGGGGGCCGCTCCCACAGGGCGTCGCGAGTTCGGCGGGAGTGTGGCCTAGAGCGCCGGGAAAACAAGCGGGTAACCCTTCAGCGGATGTGGCTGAACCGCCAGCTCGGTGCCGAAGAGCTCGCCGAGGAACTCCCGCGTCAGCAGGGCGGCGGGCGTAGCCAGCGCCCGGCATTGACCCCCGGCGAGCACCAGCAGCCGGTCGGCGAGGCTCGACAACAGGTTGAGGTCATGCAGTGAGAGCACCACGCTGCAGCCCCGGGCGGCGAGGCCGCGCACCGTGTCCGCCAGCAGCTGCTGGTGGCGCAGGTCCAGCGCCGCGCTCGGCTCATCGAGGAGCAGGAGGCGGCCGCCCAGGGGTTCATCGGGCGCCCTGTGCAATAACTGGCATAGGACCCGGGCGAGCTGCACGCGCTGCTGCTCGCCGCCGGAGAGCAGCGTGTAGAGGCGGCCGGCGAGGTGGGTAGTGTCGGTCCAGGCGAGTACCTCGGCGACGATCGCATCGTCCGCCCGGCGGCCCGCGTCGTGAGGCAGTCGCCCGAGCATGACGACTTCGTGCACCGTGAAGGGGAACGCCAGGGTCGACGCCTGCGGCAGGTAGGCCACGCGGCGTGCACGTTCTTCCGGTGCCCAGTCCGCGAGCGAGCGGCCGTCGAGCGCGAGCGTTCCCGCGAGCGGTGCCAGGTCTCCCGCCATCGCGCGCAGCAGCGTGGACTTGCCGGCACCGTTGGGGCCCAGCAGTCCGAGCACCTCGCCGGCGCCCAGCTCCAGGTCGATCCCCGAGAGCACCGGACAGCCGCCCCAGCCGGCACTCAGGCCGCGGGCCGCGAGGAGCATGCTCACGCGGCCACCATGCCGAAGCGGGCCCGCTGTCGCAGCAGGGAGAGGAAGAAGGGCACACCCACCAGGGCGGTGAGGATGCCGACGGGGATCTCGGCCGGTGGCGCCAGCAGGCGCGCGGCGGTGTCGGCCAGGAGCAGCAGGATTGCCCCGGCCAGGGCCGAGCCCGGCAGCAGGTAGCGGTGGTCGGGGCCGATGGCCAGTCGCACTACGTGGGGCACGACCAGGCCGACGAAGGCGATCGTGCCGGCAAGGGCGACGGAGACGCCGACGCCGAGGGCGATCCAGGCCACGAGGATCGCCTTCAGGCGACCCACGCGGATGCCGAGGTGGGCGGCCTCGGATTCGCCGAGGAGCAGCGCATTCAGTGCCGTGCCGTGCCGGGGCAGGGCGAGGCAGAGCACGGCGGTGACCGCCAGGGCGAGGAGGACTTCCGGCCGGCTGGCCGTCTCCAGGCCGCCCATCTTCCACAGGCTGATGCGCCGCAGCAGCGTATTGTCGGCATAGAACTCGAACAGGGAGACCAGTGCGCCGGCGAGGGCCGTGATGGCGATCCCTGCGAGGAGCATCGTTGCCACCGAGGTTCCGCTGCTGTCGGTGGCGAGGCGATAGACGAGGAGCACCGCCGCCACGCCGCCGGCGAAGGCGCCGAGGGAGACGACGGTCAGCACCGGCAGTGCCGGCAGTGCGCCGGCCCCCAGTACCATGGCTGCCGCCGCGCCGAGGGTGGCGCCGCCGGTCACGCCGATGAGCGACGGGTCCGCCAGCGGGTTGCGGAAGAGGCCCTGGCTCACGGCGCCGCAGAGGGCGAGGACGGCGCCCATGGACCCGGCCAGCAGCGTGCGCGGCAGGCGCAGCTGCGCGAGGATCGTCGCGGCCGGGTCGGAGAAATCGCCGGCCAGGGCCGCGGCGAGGGCCAGGGCAAGTTCGCGCGGCCCGAGGGGAACGGCGCCGAGGGCAAGGCTCGCCAGCGCCGCGGGCAGGAGAAGGGCGGCGAGCAGCGCGATGAAGCGCCGGGCCCGCCCCTGGCGCGCGTCCGTGGCGTTCAGAAATCCACGCCCCTGCGGGCCTTGATGCCCGCCATGTAGGCGTGCTTGATGTCGCGGACCTCGGACACGGTGTCCATGATGGCCTGCAGGCCGGCGCCGCCGCCGCGGCCGGTGACCACGACGCTCTGCTCGCGCGGGCGGTTGGCCAAGGCTTCCAGAACCTCCTCTTCCGGCAGGTAGTCGAAGGAGAGCATGTAGGTCAGCTCGTCCAGGACGACCAGGTCGAAGGCCGGGTCGGCGAGCATCGGCTTCGCCTTGTCCCAGGTTCGCCTGGCGGCGGCGATGTCGCCGCTGCGGTCCTGCGTGTCCCAGGTAAAGCCCGTGCCCATCTGGTAGAAGTCCACTTCCGGGCACTTGTCGCGCAGGTACAGTTCCTCGCCGGAGAGCTGCTCCCCCTTGATGAACTGCACCACGCCGACCTTCTGCCCGTAGCCCAGGGCGCGCATCACCATGCCGAAGGCCGAGCTCGACTTGCCCTTGCCGTTACCGGTGAGCAGCACGGCCACGCCGCGCTCGAGCTGGGCCGCGGCAATGCTCGCGTCCACCTTCTCCTTCTGCTTCTGCATCGCGCGCTTGTGCTTCTCGTCGCGGTTCGTCTCGTCACTCATCGGGCTGTCTCCGGTCTCAGAAGCGGTAGCGCACACCGGCGTAGGCGGCGCGCTCGGCGGTGTTGTAGGTCGGGACCTCCTCGTAGTCCTCGTCCAGCGCGTTCTCCACGCGGCCGAAGAGCGTCAGCCCCGGGACCAGTTCGAAGCTGGCATTCAGGTCCATCACCGCGTAGTCGTCCAGGGGCGTGGCCGCCGTGCTCACGGCGTCCCGGGACAGGCGCAGGTGGGCGCCGAGCTTCAGTCGCTCGTCACGGCCGGTGAAGGTGAAGCCCAGGTTGCCCAGGTGCTCCGGGCGGCGGGCGCGCTGCTCGCCCGTCGCCGTTTCCGTGTCGTTCCAGGTGTAGTTGCCGTCCACGGTCAGCCCCGCGGCCAGGGGCCAGCTTGCCGCCAGCTCCACGCCGCGGGATTCGGACTCCCCGTCCTCTTGCAGGTAGCCGGAGAACCCAATGAGGTCAAAGAAGATCTGGTCCTCGACCTGCTGCTCGAACCAGGTGAGCTCCAGGTACTCGCCGCGCGCGCCGGCCCACGCCACACCCAGGTCATAGCCTTCGCTCGTTTCTTCCTCGAGGCCTGCGGTCGCCGCCGGCGGAAAGGCGAAGGGGCCGCGGTTGTAGGAAATCTCGTACAGGCTCGGCGCGCGGAAACCGGTGCCCCAGGTGCCGCGCAGCTTGAGCTCGCCGCCGGCCAGGGCCGTCACCCAGGCGCCGCTCACCCGGTAGGAGGTGAAGCTGCCGTAGTCGTCGTTGTCGTCGTTGCGCGCGCCGGCGGTCACGGTGAAGCCGTCGCCGAAGCGGCCCTGGACCTCGCCGTAGATCCCGGTCTGGTGCCGGTCCCGGTCGAAGCTGCCGTCGTCGATGGCCTGCGTTTCCCGGTCGAGGCCGTAGACCAGGCGCAGCACCTCGCCGCTGCGCCAGCTGCCCACGTAGGACCAGCGGCTGAGCTCGCCCTCGGCGCCGAAGCTGCGCAGCCCTTCCGTGTAGAAGTCCTTCTCCGTGCGGTTCTCACTGAAGGCCAGCTGATGGGTAAAGGCCTGGCCTTCGTAGTCCGCCGCGACGCGCACCGCATCCTGGGTGAAGTCGTCCCGGCAGGCGTTGCTCGGGGCGAAAGTGTCTACCGTGAAGCAGTTGTCGTAGTCGTTATCGCCCTCGGTGCGCCGCCCGGCGACGGACAGGCGCAGCGTGTCGGTCACGTCCCAGCCCAGGCGCGCGTTGTAGCTCGCGTTCTCGTAGCCGTCGTCGTCGGCGAGGTCCGTATCCGTGGTGCGGGCATTGAAGCCATCGGTCTCGAAGTTGGCCGCACCGACGAGAAAGTCCACTGCGCCCAGGTCACCGCCGAAGCTGCCGCTGAATTCCCGGGTGCCGAAGCTGCCGGTCTCGGCCGCGACCCGGCCGCTGAGGCCGTCCTGCGGCGTGAGCGTGGTGATGTTGATGACACCGCCGGCGTCGGCGCCGTACATGAGGCCCTGGGGCCCGCGCAGGATCTCCACGCGCTGGATGCCCGAGGACAGGAACTGCTCCATGCGCGGGCTGAACTGGGTGCCGGAGGTGTCGGTGATGTCGATGCCGTCGACCAGGACCTTGGTGCGGAAGCCTTCTTCGCCGCGGATGCGCAGGGCCGTTGCACCGCCGGGGCCACCGGTGTTCGAGGCCGCCACGGACGGCTGCGTGCGCAGGATTTCCGCGAGGGAGTTGAAGCCGCGACGGGTGATCTCTTCCTCGTCGATGACGCTGATGGCCGTGCCGACCTCGCGCAGGGGCATGGGCACGCGGGACGAGGTGACGACGATTTCCTCGAGGGGGTTGTCGCTGGCCGGCTGCGCGAGCGCAGCCACCGGTGCCAGGGCAAGCGCCAGGGCACGGGCCGGGAAGGGGTGTTTCATGCTGACTCCTCAATAGCCGGTAACGGGCGATTGAGGGAGGGGATCAAGGAGACGGAATGCGCGAACATTCAGCGACCTTTAATGAAGCCCTCCGCTCCATCGGTGCTCATGTCCGGGCAGGTATCGGGCTCGCGGCGTCGTGTGGTGACAGCCGCATACCGTTGCGGGGGCAGCGCTGGCCTTGGCCCCGGGGGCCGCACCAGTCTTCCCATTTAACCTGCCCAGATGCGGTTTGCGCACCGCACCGGCAGGCACCCTGGACGGCGAAGACTCTAGGGCCGCGTCCGGGTAATGTCAAACATTGCGGTAGAATGTGCTCATGGATATCGACGCCGCCACTCTCGCCACCATCACCGAGCGTCTCGGGCGTGAGCCGCGTGGGTTGCGCGCTGTTGCCGTCCGCGATGCGGCCGGTGAGCCGGCAGTCATCCGCGTCGCCTCCGTCGTGGACGGCAAGCCCTTTCCCACGCTGTTCTGGCTCATCGATCCGCTGCTGAGTTATCGGATCGACCGGGCCGAGGCCGGGGGACTCATCGCCGAGCTGCAGGCGCGCGTCGACACGGAGCCGCCGCTTGCCGACGCGATGGCGGCGGACCACCGCCGGCACATCGCCCTGCGCGAGCAGTACCTTGCCCCGGCGGAGCGTGAGCTGCTCGAGGCCCGGGGCCAGTGGTCGGCGCTGGCGGAGCGGGGCATCGGCGGCATTGCCGATTTCCGCCGCATCCGCTGCCTGCATACCTGGTATGCCGCGCACCTGGTGGAAGCCAACACGATCGGCACCCTGCTCGATGCACACTGGGCCGCGGAAGCGGCCTGAGCCGGGTGCCGTCAGGCCGCGTAGCAAGGGCCATGACTTCCGGCCAACACTCCAGGAACCCGAACCCGCAGGGCAAGGGCCTCGTCCCCGTCCTTGCCCACTGGCACGCGCTGCGGCCGCGCGCCGTCGCCGCCAAGGGGCCGGCGGAACTGCTCCTGGACCTGTTCGCCTCCACACTGGTGCTGTCCGCGCGCTGCGACCTGCGCCCGGTGGTCGGCCAGCGCTACTACCTCTACTGCGACCTCACTTGTGCCCTTGATGGCGACGAAGGCGGCTGGCGTCTCTCGCTGGTTTCGCCCGCGGAGTGGGGCGACCGCGCCCCGGGGCGCTGCCTCGGCCCCTGCTGGCTGCGCGACGACATGACCTGGGCCCTCGATGCCGAGGCGGCGCTGGCGGCCGATGCCGGACTGCGCGAACGGGTGGCGGCGCTGGTACAGGACTTCCTCGAGCGCCTCGACGTGGATGGCCCGCTGGAGGAGCAACTGCCCGCTTACCATCGCGAACTGCCGTACTACCGCCGCCTGCTCGCCGCCGGCCTCGGCGCCTCGCTGCGCCAGTCCCTCGCGGCCTCGGGGGCGAGCGCCGCGCAAGCCCGGGAGACGCTGCGCCTCGGCGCTGCCGGGCTGCGCCGGGCGGCTTTGACAGCACCACAGCCGCCGGGCGAGCATGCAACGGCTTCCCACCCTACAGAGGACACTCCCCCATGAGCGAGGAATCCGGCTACACCCCGCCGCGCGTGTGGACCTGGGATGCGGCCAGCGGTGGCCGCTTCGCCAACATCAACCGACCGGTGGCCGGCGCTACCCACGAAGCGGAGCTGCCCGTCGGAGAGCACCCGCTGCAGCTGTACTCCCTGGCCACGCCGAACGGCGTCAAGGTCACGGTCATGCTGGAGGAGCTCCTCGCGCTCGGCCACGGCGGCGCCGAGTACGATGCGTGGATCGTCAATATCCTCGAGGGCGATCAGTTCGGCTCCGGCTTTGTTTCCATCAACCCGAACTCCAAGATCCCGGCGCTCCTGGACCGCAGCACCGATCCGCACACGCGGCTTTTCGAGTCCGGCGCCATCCTGCTCTACCTCGCCGAAAAGTTCGACGCGTTCCTGCCGGCAGAGGGCCAGGCCCGCAGTGAAACGCTCTGCTGGCTGTTCTGGCAGATGGCGAGCGCGCCGATCCTCGGCGGCGGCTTCGGCCACTTCTACGCCTACGCCCCGGAGAAGTACGAGTACCCCATCAACCGCTACGCGATGGAAGTGAAGCGCCAGCTCGACGTGCTCGACCGTCACCTCGCCAGCCACGACTACCTGGCCGGCGACGAGTACACCATCGCCGACATGGCGACCTGGCCCTGGTACGGCGTGCTGGTGACGGGCGATATCTACAACGCCCAGGAGTTCCTCGATGTGAACAGCTACGTGCACGTCAAACGCTGGGCGGAGGCCATCGAGGCCCGGCCCGCCGTGCAGCGCGGCCGCCGCGTCAACCGGGTCTGGGGGCCTGAAGAGGAGCAGGTCCGGGAGCGCCATTCCGCCGCGGACCTCGACTGAGCCTTCAACCGGAAGGGGCCGCGGCACTCCCGGCAAGGATGCCGCCGTCGATCGTCAGTTCCGTGCCGGTGACGTAGCATGCCTCATCGGAGGCCAGGAGCACTGCGATGGCCGCGACCTCCGAGGGCTCGCCGAAACGCCTCAGGGGCGTGTCGGCGACGAATGCGGCCATCCGCGCCTCGCGGTCCGGGCCGTCACCCAGCATCGGCTCCCACATGGGCGTCAGTACCGCCGCCGGGTGGATGGAGTTGCAGCGGATCGCGAGGCCCTGCGCGGCGCAATAGAGGGCGACGGTCTTGCTGTGATTGCGTACGGCGGCCTTGGAGGAGGCATAGGCCGCCGCCGCGGGTATGCCGACCATGCCCGAGCACGGATTCCCAGGCGGCCTCGTCGCGCACGTCGAGCCGGGCTGCAGTTGACTGTTCCCCCAGGCGCGCGGCCATGGCCGCGGCACCATCGCCATCCATGTCGGTTACCCAGGCGCGCGCGCCCTCGGCCACGAAGGCCTCCGCGATCGCGGCACCGATGCCGCGGGCCGCCCCGGTGACGAGGCAGAGCTTTCCCTTCAATCGTGCCACAGTTGCTCCTGGCGCTTAGGGGCGCAGCGCTCCGTCCATGAAGGCACGCACGTCCTCCAGCAGCGCCTGCCGCGACGGCTCGTGCACGTACATCATGTGGCCGCCGTGGTAGAAGTGGAAATCCACCCGGTCGGCGCCGATGCCGTGGCGGCGCAGCGTGAACTCGGCGTCGAAGAACGGCGTTACCAGGTCGTGGTAGCCGCCGGCGACAAAAACACGCAATGCCGGGTTCGCCTCCAGGGCCCGGGCGAGGTCCCGTGCCGTATTCACCCAGTGCGGTTCCCAGGTTTCTCCCGGTGCCTTGCGACTCCAGTTCCAGTGACCGGACAGCTCCGGGTCCGCCGGTGAGAGGTAGGGGCGTTCCCAGTCCACGCCGAGGTCGCCGTGGAGGTAACTCAGCAGGGCTCCGGTGAAGGCGGCGGAGAACGCATCGCCTGCGGCATCGTTCTCGGGACGGGCGGCGAGGTTGTCCACCGGGTCTGCGGTGTAGCGAGCGTCGTTGAGCCCTACCGCGAGTCCCTTGTCGCGCAGCAACTCGCTGGCGAAGCGGAAACCGTTGATGCGCAGGTCCGCGCGCTCCACGTAGGTCGGCGACAGGCCGGTGTAGCGCACCAGGCCCTCGCGCACCCGAGCGCGTGTTTCTTTGTCCAGGGTGTTGCCCCGGAACAGCGCCGGCAGCAGCTCGTCCACGGCGAAGTCCCGGGCTTCCTGCAGGAAGGTCTCCAGATCCGTGCCTTCGCGGTCCACCTTGCCGTGGTGCCAGGCCGTCGCCGCCATGGTCGGCACGTAGGTAACGTAGGAAATCAGGTTGTCGCGCACGTAGGGTGAGGAGCCGGCGTAGTCGAGGGCCTGGGAGATCATGACGAGGCCGTTCAGGGCGACCCGGTACTCGTCTTCCAGCAGCTTCGCCACGAGCGCCGCGCGCGTGGTGCCGAAGCTTTCGCCGAGGAGGAATTTCGGCGAGTTCCAGCGCCCGTTGGCGCTCAGCCAGCGCCTGATGAACTCGGCCATGGACTCGGCGTCCTCGGTCAGACCCCAGAACTCCGTACTCTCGTGGTCACCGAGGGCACGCGAGTAACCGGTGCCGACCGGGTCTACAAAGACGAGGTCGGTGATGTCGAGGATCGATTCGGCGGCGTCGACGATCGGGTAGGGCGGAACGCCCGGATGGCTGGCATCGCTCGGGACCACCACGCGCTTGGGCCCGAAGGTGCCCATGTGCAGCCACAGGGAGGCCGAGCCCGGGCCACCGTTCCAGACGAAGGTCACCGGCCGGTCCTCGCCACCGTCCTTCGCCAGATAGGCGAAGCTGAAGATGGCGGCGGTGGGCTCGCCCTCGGCGTCGCGCAGGTAGGTTTCGCCGGCCCGGGCCTCGTAGCTGACCGTCGTGCCGTTGAAGGTGCCGCGGTGCTCGGTCACGAACGCGGTGGGCTCGGGAATCGATGGCGCCGGTGTTTCGGTCTGGGCATGGGCGAGCAGCGGCAGACCGAGGGCGAAGCACAGGGAAGCGAGAAAGCGTTTGCGCATAAGGGGTTCCTTCAGGGGGTTTGCAGGCGTTCGGGCAGGGCGGTCGCGGCTGTCAGCCGGTCGTACCAGGTACCGTAGCCCGCCCCCGACAGGTGCAGCCCGTCACGGGCGTAGTAGCGGTCCCCGTCCTCCCGGAAGCCATTGTCACCCGGACCGGTGAAGAGGTCCACGTAGTCGACGCCGTGGTCCCGGGCGGCGGCGAGAAAACGGTCGCGCACCGCGCGGGAGCGGGCGCTATAGAGCGGCGCGGCGGGCCAGGGGAGCGCGGGGGCGGCGCCGAGGTCGCCGGTGCTCATGAGCACGGTGTAGGGCGCGCGCTCGGTCGCCCGGCTCAGGACGGCATCGATGTCGGTCTCCAGCCTGGCAAGCGGCGTGAAGCGCAGCGCGTCGTTGCCGCCCACCTGCACCAGGATGGCGTCGTAGTGCGGCAGCGGTGCAGCGCGCAGCTGCTCCAGCACGTCGGCCGTGAGCGCGCCGTTGACCGCGAGGTTGTCTATGCGCGCGCCGGGCAGCGCGCGCCCCAGCCGCCCGGCGACGCTGTCCGCCGGATCCCCCGCGCCGGTACCGACGCCGGTGCTGTCGCCGACCACCAGCAGCGTGGCGGTGGCGTCGGCCGGCTGCTGGCTGTAGGCGCTGCTCTCCCGCGCGAGCTGGCCGCCGACGAAGAGCGCGCGGCCGATCACCACGCCATCGTAGGCGGCGAGGGCAAGGACCGCGGCGCCGAGGAGCGAAGCGAGCATGCGGAGACTCCGGGGGCGCCGGGCGCGCCGTTGACCTGGGGATTTCACCCCCTGACGATAACGGTCGCTCGTGACGCTGTCGAACCGGCCCCGCCGGAGGAGGAGATCCATGCCATTGTCCCGCTTCCGCTTCTTGCGCCTTTCACGCAGCGCCCACCTTGCCCTTGCCATCCTGCCGGCGCTCGCCGGGCAACCTGCGGCGGCGGAGGACCTGCCACCCGGGGCGGGCAGACACCTGGTCGAAAGCCTCTGCAGCAGCTGCCACAGCACGGCTTACATTCCGCGCAGCGCCGGTTTCGACAGCGCCGCCGAGTGGCGCGCCCTGTTCGACACGATGATCGACCTCGCGGAGCCGCAGGCCGACACCATCGCCGTGTACCTCGCCGAGCACTTTCCCGCGCTCGAGGAGCGGCGTCCCACGCTCGTCGCCGGCAACACGGAAATCACCATCGAGGAATGGCAGGTCCCCACCCTCGGTCAGCGGCCGCGGGATCCGGTGGAAGCGCCGGACGGCAGCATCTGGTGGACCGGCATGTGGGCCAGCCTGGTCGGCCGCTTGGACCCGGAGACGGGCGCCATGGCCGAGTACCGCCTGCCCCCGGCGGCGCGGCCGCACAGCATCGTGCCCGGCCATGACGGCAGTATCTGGTACACGGGCAACAGCAATGCCACCATCGGCCGCCTGGACCCCGCCACGGGCCGGATCACCGAGTACCCCACGCAGGCCGGGGACCCGCACACGGCCGTCTTCCACCCCAACGGCAAGCTGTATTTCACGGCGCAGCATGCCGGCATGCTGGGCCGCCTTGATCCGGCGACGGGCGCAGTCGACGAGATCGAAACCCGGCGCCGCCCCTATGGCATCAAGGTCGGGCCAGCGGGGCGTCTATGGGTGGCCTACAACGGTACCAACGCGATCGGCGCCATGGACCCGGATACCCTCGAGGTGACTTACTTTCCCATACCCGACGAGCGCACGCGGATCCGCCGCCTCGACATCGGCAGCGACGGCACCATCTGGTACGTGAACTCCAGCCTGGGCCGCATCGGCCGGCTGGACCCGGAGAGCGGCGAGACCCGCGAATGGCCCTCGCCGAGCGGGCCTTCGTCCCACCCCTATTCCCTGGCGGTGATCGACGATGTGGTCTGGTACAACGAGTCGGGCATGCGCCCGGACGCGCTGGTGCGCTTCGACCCGGCGACGGAACGCTTCCAGAGCTGGGCGATCCCCTCGGGCGTCGGCATTATCCGCAACGGGTGGGTGACCCGGGACGGGGATCTGCTCATTCACCAGAGCAGCAGCAACCGGATCGGCAGGGTCAGGATTCCGCCGCTGGTGAAAGGTCAGTAGCCGGAGACGCTCGCAAAGGGGCCTCTTCCCGCTCGAAAAGGCTCCGGAACGCCTCCTCGTCCGGGTTGCCGATCTTCATCACGTCCTCGAGGACGGCGGTGCCGCGTGCCGTGGCCGGGCGCGCCGCGCAGGCCGCCTCCCAGCGCTTGATGTTGGGCCACTCGTCGATGTCCATGCGGTGCAGCTCGCGGATCTTCGGCATCATCCAGGGATAGGTGGCCATGTCGGCAACAGTGAACTCCCCGCAGAGAAACTCCCGGTCCGCGAGGCGCTGCTCCAGCACGCCGTAGAGGCGCTTCGTCTCCCGGTGATAGCGCTCGCGGGCGTAGGGCACGTCCTCCGGCGCGTAGCCCATGAAGTGGCCGCACTGGCCGAGCATGGGGCCCATGCTCGCCACCTGGAAGTAGAGCCAGGTGAGTACCTCGTAGCGTGCGGCCCCGGAGGCCGGCAGGAACTGCCCGGTCTTGTCGGCGAGGTACTCGAGGATGGCGCCGGACTCGAACAGCGTAATCGGCTGGTCCCCCGGCCCATCGTGATCAACGATCGTCGGGATCTTGTGGTTGGGATTGAGCGCGAGGAAGTCCGGCTCGAACTGCTCGCTGCGCAGGATATTCACGGGCTTCACGTCATAGGGAAGGCCCATCTCCTCGAGCGCGATGGATGCCTTGTGGCCGTTCGGCGTAGGCCAGTAATAGAGCGTGATCACTGCGGCGCCTTGCCCTGTGCAGCGAGCACCTCGTTCACCTGGCCGTTGAAGAAAGCCGCGCTCTTGTCACCCTCGAAATCCTTGTTGAAGAACCAGGTCACCGACGGACGCTGGATCGCCTCGTCGTACCAGGCGGCGAGAGCATCGTGGCCCGCGCGCCAGTCGAAGCCGGGGTTGACCGGGTCTCCCTCGCCGTAGAAGGCGTTGCGGAAGTCGGTGTAGCTGATCATCTGCAGCATACCGACGTGACCGACGTCGAAACCGCGCCAGCCTTTTTCCGCCTGCGCGTTGAGTTCGGCGAGGCCGCGCTCGATCTTCGGCCAGACCCAGGTGAAGGTCTTGAGGTGCTGCTCCTCTTCCGGGTACCAGCCCTCCATGACCATCTGTACCGTCAGCTCGAACATCATGTCGGAAAGCGCGAGCCGGGTGATAGCCTCGAAGCGCTCCGGGCCGGCCGCCGGGAACAGCGGCTCGCCACCGGTGCGCTGGCTGTCGAAGTACTCGATGATCGTCTGGCTGCCGAAGATGACCTGCCCGGAGTCCAGCGCCAGCGTCGGCACCTTGTCCAGCGGGTTGATCGGCGCCAGCGAATACTGCCCGGAGACGTCCTCGCCATCGTTGTCGAAGAACGGGTAGGTCGGCACCCAGGTGATGCGCTCGTGCAGGCCCGCCTCGTGGGCGGCGACCAGCGACTTGTGGATGAAGGTGTGGAACGGTGAGTAAAAGAGCTTCACGGCGGCGGACCTCCCCCGGGTCTTGAGCCACCGGATGGTGGCACGCTGCGGGGAGCGCGGCAACCGGGGATCCGCCCGGTTGCCGCGGCCACGCTCAGCCCATGCGGTGCAGCGCGCAGAGCTTGTTGCCGGAGGGGTCGCGCAGGTAGGCGAGGTACAGCTTGCCCAGCCCACCCTCACGGACACCGGGCGGGTCCTCGCAGGTCGCGCCGCCGTTGGCGACCCCCGCCGCGTGCCAGGCATCCGCGGCCTCCGGGCTGGCGGCGCCGAAGCCAATGGTGCTGCCGTTGCCGCAGCTCGCCGGCTGACCGTCGATCGGCTTGGTCAGCGCCAGGACGCCGCCGTCCGTCATGTAGAACACGCGGCCCTGGTCATCGGTCACACCGGGACCGTAGCCGAGAGCGCCGAGGGTCGCGTCATAAAAGGCCTTGGAGGCCTCGAGGTCGTTGGCGCCGAGCATGATATGGCTGAACATGCGCTGTCTCCTTATCCATGGTGATGATGCACAGTGCGGGTCAGTGCGCCACGAGTATAGCCCGGCGGCGGCTGTCGTGGGAGCCGGTGGCTTCAGTGTCGGATTGAGTGCCGGCTAGAGTGCCGGCATCAGGTAGATCTCGCGGACGCAGTTTCGGGGTTCTGCAGCAAGTGCGTGCAGTACCGCATCGGCCACGTCCTCGGGGTCGAGCTTGTCGGGCTTCGGTTCGTCGAAGAAGGGTGTATTGACCATGCCGGGCGCGATGACCGTGCAGCGGCCCTGCCAGGCCTTCATCTCTTCCGCGAGGTTCTGGGCGAAGCCGTGCACGAACCACTTGCTGGCGCCGTAGACCGAGCCCTTGATCGTGTTCCGGCCCGCGGCCGAGCCGGTCATGAGGAAGTGCCCGGTCGTCTCGCGCAGGTGGGGCAGGGTCAGCCGCGCCGTGTACAGGAGCCCGTGCACGTTGACGGCAAGCATCCGATCCCACTCGTCCGGGTCGCCACCCTCGACGCCCGGCGTGTCGAGGCCCGTGCCGGCGTTGGCGAAGACCGCATCGAGGCGGCCGAAGCGCTCGATGCCGGCGTCGACCACGCGGGCCAGGCTCGCGTAGTCCCCGGCGTCGGCGGCCACGCCCAGCGCCTGCCCGTCGCCGATCTCCGCCACGAGGTCGTGAAGGAGGGTCTCGCGCCGGGCCGTCAGGACAAGCCTGCAGCCGGCCCTGGCCGCCGCGTGGGCCGTGGCGCGGCCGATGCCGCTGGAGGCGCCGGTAATGAGTAGTACCTTGTCCATGGGCTAGCTCCTTTCGCTGACGGTGTGCCCACTCTACGGCGCGGGTGCCGGTGCGGGTCAAGGGACGGATTCTTCGCTACCCTAGCGCGACCATCCTGTCGCCCGAGGTACGCCAGCCATGCCCGCAGGCAACACCGCCATCCTCGCCGTGCTCGGCGTCTATTTCGGCCTGATGCTCGCCATCGGTGCCTGGGCGCGGCGCAGCCACGACTCGGCGGCCGGTTACTTTCTCGCCGGCCGCAAGCTGCCGTACTGGGTGGCCGCCTTCAGCATGAACGCCACGGGCGAGAGCGCCTGGCTGATTCTCGGTCTCTCGGGCGTGGCCTACCTCACCGGCCTGCAGGCGCTCTGGGTGGTCGCGGGGGAGGCGCTCGGTGTGGCCGGTGCCTGGCTGCTCGTGGCCCGCCGCCTTAATGCCGCGTCCCGCGACTCGGATACGATTACCGTGCCGGACTTTCTCGCCGAGCGCTTCCGCAGGCAGGCAGTGGCGATCCGCAGCCTGGCGGTCACCATCATTCTCACCATGGCCTGTGCCTACATCGCCGCACAGATGCTGGCCACGGGTAAGGCGTTCAGCGTGTTCCTCGGCTGGGAGTACGCTACCGGCGTCTGGGTCGGGGGCCTGGTAACCGTCGCCTACACCGCCTTCGGCGGCTTCAAGGCCGTGGCCTACACCGACGCGGTACAGGCGATGCTGATGCTCTTCGCGCTCATCGCCGTTCCCCTCGTCGGGGTGTCGGCCATGGGTGGACTCGAGGCCCTCTGGGCCGGCCTAGACCGCGCGGACCCGGCCCTGCTGCTGCCGTGGTCGACCGGGGAAGGCACCGTGGTGTCCCTCGTGGTGATTGCCAGCGGGCTCGCCGTGGGCCTGCCCTTTCTCGGCGTGCCGCAGCTGCTGGTGCGCTTTATGGCCATCCGCGACAGCGCGGAGGTGCCCCGGGCGGCGGCGGTCTCTATCGCCGTCGTCCTGCTCTTCGATCTCGGCGCCGTGGGCACCGGGCTGGTCGGGCGGGTGCTGTTCCCCGGCCTCGACGATGCCGAGACCGTGATGCCGGAGCTGGCCCGGGCGCTCTTTCCCCCGCTGGTCACCGGGGTGCTGGTGGTCGCCGTGCTGTCGGCGGTCATGTCGACGGTGAGCTCGCTCCTTAACCTCGCCTCCTCGGCTATTGTCCACGATGTCTACCGCCAGCTGGCGCCGGCGAGGGAGGCGTCCCGCCACGAGGCGGCCATCGGCGCCTGGGTCACCCTGGCCCTCGGTATCGCCGGCTGTCTCGTTGCGCTGTTCGGCGGCGGAGTGATCTTCTCGCTGGTACTCTTCGCCTGGAGCGGCCTCGGCGCGGCCTTCGGGCCGGTGGTACTGTGTGTACTGCACTGGCGCGGCACCACCGGCCGCGGTGTCGTTGCCGGGATGGCCGCGGGCTTTGCCACGAGCATCGGCTGGGTTCTCCTTGCCAAGGAGGCCAGCCATGGCCTTTACGAGATGGTGCCGGCCTTTGTTGCCGGCCTGCTGGTCACCGTGGTGGTGAGCCGGCTCGATCGATCACAACGCCCGGGAGGAAAACACGCCGATGGAAATCCAGAGCCAGGCTTTTGAAGTCCGCCGCGACCAGCTCGCCGAGACCCGCATCGTCAGCGAGGCCATGCCCCCCGCCGAGCCCGGCGAGGCGCTGCTGCGCATCGATGCCTTTGCCCTCACCGCGAACAACATCACCTACGGCGTCACCGGCGACATGATCGGCTACTGGCAGTTCTTCCCCGCGGCGGAAGCCGGCTGGGGCCGTATCCCCGTCTGGGGCTTTGCCGACGTGGTCTCGAGCGGTGTCGACGATGTGGCCGAGGGCGAGCGTTTCTACGGTTACTTTCCCATGGCCGGCCACCTGCTCGTGCAGCCGTCGGCCATCGGCGACCGCAGCTTCACCGACGGCGCCGCGCACCGCGCGGCGCTGCCGGCGGTGTACAACCAGTACCAGCGCTGCGCGGCCGACCCGCTCTACCGGCCGGAGCAGGAGGCGCTGCTGATGCTGTTCCGCCCGCTGTTCACCACCGGCTTCTTCATCGACGACTTCCTCGCCGACAATGATTTCTTCGGCGCGGATACAGTGCTGATCTCCAGCGCCTCCAGCAAGACCGCGGTGGGGCTCGCCTGGCTCCTGCACCGGGCGCGCAAGGGCAGGGTGCGCGTGGCAGGCCTTACCTCACCGGGAAACAGGCGCTTCGTCGAGTCCCTCGGCTGTTACGACGTTGCCGTGACCTACGACAAGCTCGGCGCACTGCCCGAAGGCCCGGTGGTGTTCGTGGACATGGCCGGCAACGGCGACCTCCGCGCGTCTATCCACCGCCATTACGCCGACGACCTCGTCTACAGCTGCTCCGTGGGCGTGACCCACTGGGAGTCGGCGTCGCTCGGCGGCAACGACGATCTGCCCGGCCCGAAGCCGGAGCTGTTTTTCGCGCCGACGCAGGTCGCAAAGCGCAATGAAGACTGGGGAGCAGCCGGCGTGGCCGAGCGCCTCGCCGCGGCCTGGTCGCCCTTCGCGGAGGCGGCGGCCGGCTGGCTCACCGTGCGGCGTGAGCATGGCCCGGACGGTGTGACCGGGGCCTACCGGAGGCTGCTCGAAAACCGCGCCGACCCCGCCGAAGGACTCATCCTGTCGCTCTAGGAGACCATCGCATGAAGCCGCTCAATCGCCGTACCTTCACCCGGGGCCTCGCCACCGCCGGTATTACCGCTGCGGCGGGTCCGGGTCTTGCCGCCGCCAGCCGGGGAAAGGCAGATCTCGTCGTCCTCGGCGGCCGCATCTACAGCATGGACCCGGCGCAGCCGCAGCCGGAAGCCTTTGCCGTGCGCGGCAACCGCATCCTGGCGACAGGCAGCGCGGATGAGATTCGAAGTCTCGCGGGCCCGGCAACGGAGGTCATCGATGCCCGCGGCCTCACGGTGACGCCCGGCTTCATCGACGCCCACAGCCACCCGCTGGCTGCCAACGAGGTGGTCAGCGCCAACGTCGACCTGCGCAGCATCGCCGCCATCCAGGATGCGCTCCGCGAGCGGGCCCTGCGGACGCCGGCGGGCACCTGGGTGCTGGGACACATGTACGACGACACCAAGCTCGCCGAGGGCCGGCCGCTCAGCCGCCGCGACCTCGATGCCGTTTCCACCGATCACCCGATCTTCGTGAAGCACCGCGGCGGGCATACCGCCGTGGTGAACAGCCGCGCGTTTGACATCGCCGGTGTCACGCCGGCCACCCCGGACCCGGAAGGCGGCAGGTTCTACCGCGAGGACGGCGCTTTAACCGGCAAGGTGGCCGAGCACGCCGTCGACGTGTTCGAGGCCGTGGGCGACTGGCCGACGGTGGCCCGCGCGGGCCACGCCGAGAACGCGGCGCTCATCACCCGGCGCATGGCCGCGTCCGGGCTCACGTCCACGACCGATGCCTGGGGCGATGCCACGGGCTGGCAGGCTTACAACGACGCCTGTCGCGACGGCACCCTCGCACTCCGGGTTAGCTTCATGCCGGGCGGCAGGAACGAGATCTACCGCGCCATGAAGGCCGCCGGGCTGTATTCGGGCTTCGGTAATGCCATGCTGCGGGTCGGTGCCGTGAAATACGGCGCCGACGGCTCAGCCTCGGAACGCACCATGGCCATGAGCACGCCCTACCAGGGGCGGCCGGACGACTACGGTATCCTGACTATGAGCATGGAGGAGATCGACGCGGCGGTGGACGACGCGGTGGCCAACGGTTTCCGCATCGGCATCCATGCCAACGGCGACGTCGCGATCGACCGCGTGCTGAGGGCCTACGAACGCGTCCTGGACGGCTGGGAAGGGCAGAACCCGCGCTTCCGGATCGAGCACTGCTCCCTGGTCACGCCGTCCCTGCTCGAGCGTATCAAGGCGACCGGGTCCGTGCCGACGCCGTTTTATACCTATGCCCATTACCACGGCAACAAGTGGGGCGACTACGGTGAGGAAAAAATGCAGCGCATGTTCGCGCACCGCTCGTTCCTTGATTACGGCATTCCCGTGGCGCCGGCCTCCGATTTCACGCCCGGGCCCTATCAGCCGCTCATGGCGATCCAGAGCATGGTCACGCGCAAGGATTTCCAGGGGCGGGTGTGGGGCCCGTCGCAGCGCATCTCCGTGGCGGAGGCGTTGCGCATCTGTACCGTGAACGGCGCCTACGCGTCCTTCGAGGAAGAGCTCAAGGGTTCGATCTCGCCCGGCAAGCTGGCGGACTTCGTGCTGCTGGGCCAGGATCCGCACGAGGCGGAACCGGACCGGATCAAGGATATCCCCGTGCTGCGCACGGTGATGGATGGCCGCACTACCTTCGATGCCTGACCCGGGGCCTGCTCAGTCGCCCAGGCGGCTCCGTGCGAGGGCGCCCATGAGCCGGCGACGCAGCCAGCGGGGAAGATTGTCTGCCAGCAGGGTGCTGGCCCGGTTGAGCACACCGGGCACCACGATCGGGTCGCCGCGAAGCAGGCCGCGTACGCCGGCGCGGGCGACGTCCTCCGCGGTGCCGATGACCACCCGCGGCAGCTCCCCGAAGCCCGGTGCGTCGTCGGCCGCATGGGCGATCATGCTGGTGTCCGTGATGCCCGGGCAGAGCGTGGTGACGGTGACGCCGGAGCCGCGCAGCTCCTCGCCCAGCGCCTCGCCGAGGGAGAGGACGTAGGCCTTGGTGGCCGCGTAGGCGGCGAGGCCGACCACAGGCTGGAAAGCGGCAATGGAGGCCACGTTCAACACCCGGCCGCTGCCGCGCTTGCGCATGGCGGGCAGAAACTGCGCGGTGAGGTCAGTCAGCGTGCCGGTATTGAGCTGCACCATCCGCTGGAGTGCCTCCGGGTCCATGGCCATAAAATAGCCCGCCTCCAGCAGTCCCGCGTTGTTCACCAGCACGTCCACCGCCAGCCCCTCGCGCTCCAGGCGCCGGGCCAGGCGGGCGGCTGCACCGGCCTCCAGCAGGTCCGTGGTGCGCACATGGGCCTCGATGCCGTACTTTTCCTGCAGGCGCTTTGCCACGCTGCGCAGCTTCCCGGTGCGCCGGGCGACCAGCACCAGGTCGTGCCCGCTGGCGGCGAGTTCGGCAGCGATGGCTTCGCCGATGCCGGCGGAGGCACCGGTGACCAGCGCCAGGTGTCGTTCCTTGCTCATGCGGTTGTCTCCCGTTGCAGGCCCTGCTCAGGGCGAGAGGGCGAGGTACTCCACATCGATGCGCCGGCCTTCGTCCGGGTCGTAGCGGAACAGGCCGCGCACCGCGAGGCGCCGGCCGAGGTAGGGAGCGAGGTCGTCGCCCCAGGCGAGCTCGACGCGGTTGTAGCCGTCGTCCTCGATCCAGTAGTGCTCCGGGTCCGGGTGACTGCGCAGTGTGCCCACGGCGACGACCGTGCGACCGTCCCAGGCCGCCTGCTGGGTCACGAGCTGGTCGAGCGAGACCTCCACGGCCTCCCGGCCATTGCAGGCGGCCAGGGCCGCGAGGGTAAGGGCAAGCAGCAGCCGTTGCATGCGTCGCTCCCGCAGGAAGTTGGGTTCATTGTAGGAGGTCTGCGCTCGCAAGTCCCGGGGTCGTCACCGGTGACAGGGGACCGGGTGCCCCTTGCCCCGGGCCATCACGCCATGGATTCGCAGGCGACCGGCTACCTCGCTAGCCGGATGAGCTTACCCCGCTTTCGCCGTAGTCGACCGACGCTGCGTAACGTAAAGTCATGCCGGTGAGCTACTACGACCGCAACGCCGATGCCCTCAGCGAGCGCTACCTGGCCCTGGCGCCGGATGAGATCCATGCCAGCTGGGCAGGCGCCGTGCTGGCCGGCCGTGCGCCGGGGTTTGCCTGTGATGTCGGCGCGGGCAGCGGCCGGGATTCGAACTGGCTGGCGGGGCAGGGCTGGAAGGTCATTGCCGTCGAGCCCAGCCGGGGCATGCGGGAACGCGCCCGGCAGCGCAGTCATGCCCGCGTCAGCTGGCTCGATGACCGCCTGCCTGCGCTCCCCCGCCTGCGCGGCCTGGGTCACCGCTTCGACCTCATCCTCGTTTCTGCGGTATGGATGCACCTCCCGCCCGGTGCCCGTGAGCGGGCCTTCCGCGTGCTCAGCGACTGCCTGCGCCCGGGCGGCGCGCTGGTGATCACGCTGCGGCATGGCAAAGACGAGGCGGAGAATCGGGAGCGGGGCTTCCACGAGGTCTCCGGCGAGGAGTTACTGGCTCTCGCGCGGAGCCGCGCGCTGGTGCTCACGCAGCACAGCTGCGACGCAGACGGCGCCCGCCCTGCTATCGCGTGGGAAACACTCGCCTTTTCGGACCCCGGAATCTGAGACACGCTGCCGGGTGAGCTTGCGACCTGCGACAAACTGCAAGCCAGGATGTGACACCAATCCCGCTTTTTTGTGAATAGTGGTCTACGCTAAGTAACGGAACACGTTGCAGGTACTCTCCATGTATACCGCCTCCCGGCCAGGAAGCTTTCGAATCATCGATGACTGAGCCGGACTTACGCGACGGTATCCGGGGAGCGCTCATTGGCCTGGCCGTGGGGGATGCGCTGGGTACGACCCTCGAGTTCAAGGCACCGGGTTCTTTCCGGCCCATCGACGACCTCATGGGGGGCGGACCGTTCAACCTCGCCCCGGGGCAGTGGACCGACGACACCTCCATGGCGCTGTGCCTCGCCGACAGCCTGCTCGCCTGCGGCGGCCTGGATGCAGCCGACCAGCTGCGCCGCTACCTTCGCTGGTGGCGCGACGGTTACCGCAGCAGCACCGGCCGCTGCTTCGACATCGGCAATACGGTGGCCGATGCGCTGCTGCGGTTCCTCGAGACCGGCGATGCCGAGGCCGGCAGCACGGACCCGCTGGCGGCCGGCAACGGCAGCCTCATGCGCCTGGCGCCGGTGCCCATTTTCTACTGCGGCTCACCGCTGAACGCCATCGACGCCGCGGCGAGCATGTCACGTACGACCCACGGGGCGGCGGAGGCGGTCGATGCCTGCCGCTATTTCTGCGGCCTGCTGCTGGGCGCACTGGTGGGCGACAGCAAGGAAAGGCTGTGCGAGCCGCTCTACCATCCCACGCGCGGCCACTGGAACGACCAGGAACTCGCCCCGGCGGTGAGCGCGGTGGCCGCCGGCTCCTACCGGGAGAAACAGCCGCCGGCCATCCGCGGCACGGGCTACGTGGTGCGCTCGCTCGAGGCTGCGCTCTGGGCCTTCTGGCACAGCACGGATTTCCGCAGCGGCGCTATCGCCGCCGTCAACCTCGGTGACGATGCCGATACCACCGGCGCGATATACGGGCAGCTTGCCGGTGCCTACTACGGGGAGAGCGCCATCCCCCATCCCTGGTTCTACCGCCTCTACGATGGCGAGGGCATCCGCGCCCTCGCGGACGAGCTGTTTGCTACGGGGTGCCGGGTCGTCGGCACCACCGCCTTCGCCTCCTGAGGCTCGCTCAGCGCCGGTAGATCACCCGGTCCTCCTTGATCGTCTGCTCGACCACGATGTCGTCCAGCGCATCTTCGGGCACCTCCAGCGGGTTGGCCGAGAGCACGACAAAGTCGGCCAGCTTGCCCGGCTCGATGCTGCCTTTCGTGTCCTCTTCGAAGTGCTGCCAGGCCGGCCAGATGGTGAGTGCCTTGAGTGCGGTGGCCACGGGCACCCGGTGCTCCGGGCCGAGGATGTCGCCGCTGCGGGAACGGCGGGTGACCGTCGCCGAGAGTACGCGCATGGAGTCCGGCAGGGCCACGGGCGCATCGTGGTGGCTGCCGAACATCATGCCGCGCTCCAGCAGCCAGCCGGTGGGTGAGATGTTGTCGGCCCGCACCGGCCCGAGCACGGACTCCCGGTGCCAGTCACCCCAGTAGAAGGTGTGCATGGGGAAGAGGGAGGGGAAGATTTTCAGCGCCTTGAGGTCGTCGACCTGGTCGAGGCGGAGCGTCTGGCCGTGGATCAGCACCGGGCGCACCTCGACCTCGGGGTACTTCCCCCGTGCGGCGCGCACGGCATCGATGAACTGGTCGATGGCCGCGTCCCCGTTGGCGTGGCAGAGAATCTGCCAGCCGTTGGCGAAGGCCCGCTCCACCGAGGCCATGACGGTCGCCTCGTCGATGGCGCCATAGCCCCGGTAGTCCTCGTCCTGGCCGTGAGGCGGGTGGAAGTAGGGCTGGCTGAGATAGGCCGTCTTGCCCTGGGGTGAGCCGTCGATGGTCAGCTTGACGCCGCCGACGCGGTAGCGGTTGTCGTAGGCCGGGGAGGGCTCGATGTCCTTCACGGCCAGCATGTCCGGGTAGGCCACGAGATCCACGGCGAGTTCGCCGCGCCCGGCGACGCGGCGCATGGCATCCATGGCGTCCTGCTGGGCACGGCCTTCCTGCACGGTGGTGTAGCCGAAG
This sequence comes from Pseudohaliea sp., assembly GCF_054552115.1. NCBI lineage: Bacteria > Pseudomonadati > Pseudomonadota > Gammaproteobacteria > Cellvibrionales > Halieaceae > Pseudohaliea > Pseudohaliea sp. The sequence goes on from NZ_JBTOLW010000009.1 coordinate 61,749, forward strand.
GAGGCCGCGAACTGCGTCCCGGTGATGACCAGCTGGTCGTTCGTCGCCGCATCGAAACCGCCGGCGAGCTTCATCAGGACCGCGTAGAAGCCGTTCTCCTCGAGGACGCCATTGGGCTCCCGGGAGCCTGCCCGGCGCCGGTAGACCCCGCCGGGCGGATCGGCGGTCTCCGCACCGACACCGGCAAGTTCCAGCGCCTTGCTGTTGGCTACGCCGAGGTGCCCGGACTGGTGGATGATCAGCACCGGCACTTCCGTGGAGACCGCGTCCAGCTCGTCGCGGGTCGGGTGGCGCTGCTCGGCGAGCTGCGAGTCGTCGTAGCCGAAGCCGACGATCCAGCCGACCTTGTCCACGGTGCCCCTGTTCGTATCGGCCCAGCCTGCCAGCAGGCGCTGCAGCGCGGGGATATCGGCACCCTCGCCATCGGGCGGCGGCAGCAGGTTGGCGGTGCTCGCCTGCAGGCCGATAGCGAAGGCGTGGCCGTGGGAATCCACGAACCCCGGCAGCATGGTCCTGCCCGCGAGGTTGACCCGCTGCGTGCCGTCATCCGCCGTGGCCAGCACGGCAGCTTCCGTACCGACGGCGAGGATGCGCCCGTCAGCCACGGCCACGGCGTCGACCACGGGGTTGTCATCGTCGATGGTCAGGATCGTGCCGCCGTGGTAGATCGTGTCAGCGGGCTGTGCAGCCAATAGACCGGATCCGAGCAGGGCAGCTGCGCAAAGCGCAGCGCGAGGAAGGAGCGGCAGGCGTGTCATCGAAGCGTTCCCCGTTTCGTTCATCTGTCCGGATTATAGTGCCAGAAAACGCCGTCGGCTCACGTCCGCCGGTGGCAGCAAGATCCGGGGCGGCGGCCGTAAGCGTATTGAGAGTGGTTCGTTGGCTACGTGGTTTCCCTGCCAGCATGCGCTGCTGCTGGCACCGCCCGCGCAGCGGCTGTCACAATGAGCGCCCCCAGGAACAGGAGCCATAGCATGGAACAGCAACGGGACTTCGACATCGTCATCTACGGCGCCACCGGCTTTACCGGCCGCCTGGTCGCCGAGTACCTCGCCAGGCAGGGCGGCCACGGGCTCACCTGGGCCATGGCCGGCCGCAATGCCGACAAGCTCGCCGCCGTGCGCGATGAGATCGGAGCGCCGGCGGAGACACCGCTGGTCACCGCGGACGCCGGCGACCCGGCCAGCCTGGATGCCATGGCCGCAAGGGCGCGCTGCATCATCAGCACCGTGGGCCCCTACCAGCTTTACGGCGGCGACCTCGTGGCCGCCTGCGCCGGCCAGGGCACGGACTACGTCGACCTATGCGGCGAGCCGCTGTGGATGCGCGACATGATCGCTACCCACCAGGATGCCGCAAAGGCCAGCGGCGCGCGCATCGTCTTCAGCTGCGGCTTCGACTCCATCCCCTTCGACCTCGGCGTGCTCTACCTGCAGGACGCCGCCCGCGAGAAGTTCAGCAGCGCCTGCCCGCGCGTGCGCGGCCGCGTGCGCGCCATGAACGGCGAGTTCTCCGGCGGGACGGCGGCGTCGCTGGGCGCGACCATGGAGCGTATCAAGGGCGAACCGGACCTGCTGCAGGCGCTGGTGGACCCCTTCTGCCTCGCGGGTGGCTTTCGTGGCCCCGAGCAGCCGGCAGACAACAAGCCCTACGAGGACGAGCACCTGGGGCAGTGGGTGGCCCCCTTTATCATGGCCACCATCAACAGCAAGAACATCCACCGCTCCAATGCCCTCATGGGCCACCCCTACGGCGAGGACTTCCGCTACGACGAGATGATGCTGACCGGCCCCGGCGAGCAGGGCAAGGCGGCAGCCGAGTACGTGGCCAAGGCCGATCCCCTCGGCGGCGAGAACGCCCCCAGGCCCGGCGAAGGTCCCTCGAAGGAAGCCCGGGAAGCGGGTAACTACGACGTGCTTTTCGTGGGCACCAGCGCCGATGGCGAGGAGCTTCGCGCTTCCGTTAGCGGTGACATGGACCCGGGCTACGGCTCCACCTCGAAGATGATCGCCGAGAGCGCTGTGTGCCTCGTCACCGAGTGTGCTGACCTGCCCGGCGGCATCTACACCCCGGCGCCGGCGCTCGGCCAGAAGCTCATCGCGCGCCTGCAGGCGCACGCCGGCCTCACGTTTACCCTCGAATAGCCCCCTCGGAGGAGTGACCATGCGCGCGCTGTCCGTCAGCCACGCCCTTGCCGGGCTGATGCTCTGGAGCCTGTCGCTGCTGGCTCTCGCCGAGCCGGGCGGCCTGGTGGTCTCCACCGTGGATGCCGCCTCGGGCCGTCCGCTCGCCGGCGTGCGCGTGGAGGCGACGGACCGCGACGGCGCGTCGCAGGCGGCGGTGACCGATGACCGCGGCGAAGCGCGCTTCGAGGCCCTGGAAGAGGGCTTCTACCGGGTGGCCGCCGAAGCGGAGGGCCGGGCGCGGATCGAGGAGCCGGTGTTCCGGGTGCTCGGGCGCCGGGTGGCCACGCTCGAGCTGCAGCTGCCGGCGCTGGAGGTCGCGGCGTCGACGGACCTGGAGGAGGTGCGGGTCGTCGCCCGGGCGCGGCAGGCCGACAGCCTGGACGGGGTGAGCAGCAGCTACCGCAACCGCGACGAGCTGTTCAACGCCGTGGGCGCGGGCCCGGACGTGATGCGCGCCCTGGACGGCCTGCCCGGGCTCGCCTCCGATGGCGCCTTTGCCGGCTTCACCGTGCGCGGCCGGGGCCCGCGCAACAACCTGATTTTCGTCGATGACTTTCCCCTCGACAAGGTGGTGCATTTCGACCAGACCATCGGCGAGGAGGACGACATCGCCGGCGGCGGCCGCTTCTCCATCTTCGCGCCCAACTCCGTGGCCGGGGCGGAGTTCTCTCCCGGCGGCTGGGGGGCGGCCTACGGCGGCCGCGCCGGGTCGCTGCTGCGCCTGGAACTGGCGGAAGGCGGCCTGACCCCGGTCACCAGCCTGCGCCTGGACATCGCCGGCGCGGAGTTCACCTACGACGGCCCGTCGGGCATCGACGACGACACCTCCGTGTTCTTCACGGCGCGGCGCTTCGACTTCGGCAACGTCTTCGAGCTCATCGGCGAGGAGGACATCGGTACCCCGAAGGTGACCGACATCATCCTCAAGACCAGCACGCAGCTCACGGACCGCGACGAGCTGCAGTTCCTCCTCATTCACGCCCCCGAGGACTACACCCGCGATCTCGGCAACGTCGCCGAGGACGAGGATCTCGACGACACCTCGCTGATCCGGGCGGAGCAGGACCTGTCGCTGTTCGGCGTGACCTGGCGGCGCCTGGTCGGCGACAGCGGCGAATGGACCAACCGGCTTTACCTGCGCACGAGCGACAAGGAATCCTCCCAGGGCGAGGCCTTCCCCGACCTGCTGCCGCCCGGCGGCGACCCTGCCGCCATCCCCGTGCGCGAGGACATCTTCGCCATCTTCGAGAAGGAAGAGGAAATCGGCTGGCGCAGCGACTTCAGCACCTTCAACCGTTTCGGCGAGTTCTCCGCGGGCGTGCGCGTGGTGCGCCAGGACGCGGACTTCGAGACACGGCTGGACGGCCCCTGGGTGCGCTACGTGTACGAGAGCGACGACCCGCGCCCGCCCGGGCAGCAGTATATTGTGTGGCAGCCCGAGTTTATCGAGGCCAGCTTCGCAGAAACCGGTACCAACCTCTCGGCCTACGTCGAACAGGTGTTCGAGGTGGGCGCCTTCGAGTTCCGCCCGGGCCTGCGCGTGGACCGGGACGACTTCTCGGAGGAGACCTACACGGCGCCGCGCTTCTCGATGGGCTACAACGCGACGCCGGACCTGCGCTTCTCCTTCACCAGTGGCCTGTTCTATGAATCCCCGCGCTTCCTCACCCGCGCAGCGGACCCGGTGAACTTCGACCTCGCCAACGAGGAGATCGCCCACGTCAGCCTCGGCTTCGATTACGACCTCGGCGACCGCTGGCACCTGATGATCGAGGCCTACTACCAGCAGCTCGACGACCTGGTGGTGGACCAGAGCCGGGCCACCGGCGTGGCGCTGAACGCGGGGGAGGGCGAGAACCGCGGCGTCGACCTGGTGCTGCAGCGGGCCTTCGGCAATGGCTGGTCCGCCGACTTCACCTACAGCTGGAATGACGCCAGCCAGGACGACAACGACGGCCGTGGCAGCTACACGCCGGACTTCAGCCGCGAGCACTTCGCCACCCTGGGGGCGCGCTGGGAGATGACAGACCGGCTCCAGCTTGCCGCACGCTGGAAGTGGGGCAGCGGCCGCCCGGGGGACCGCTTCATCATCCACCGCGACGTGCTGCCGCCGGAATTCGGCTTGACCCGGGCCGCCAAGGAGATCACCGAGCTCAACGCCACCACCCTCGGCGACTACCAGTCCCTCAACGTGCGCGTGGACTACCGGCGCCGCTTCGCCGGCATGGACGTGGTGCTGTTCCTTGACGTGATCAACGTCTACGGCGCCGACCGCGGCGCGCCGCTGGAGTTCAACCCGATCAGCGGCGAGCAGATCGACGAGGATGCGAGCCCCTTCCCGCAGTTCGGCCTGATCCTGGAGCGCGCCTGGTAGCCTGGGTCAGCGGCCCTGCTCGCCTTCGAGCTGGTCGATTTTTGCGCGCAGGGCCTCGGCCTCTGCGGTGAGCGTGGAGTAGCCGCGGATGTCACCGTTGCGCTGCGCGTGGAAGGCTTTCTCGAGGAGTGCCTTGTGCTCCTCCTTGAGCTTCTTCGTCGGGGATTGCTTGAACAGGCCGAACACGGTGCCACCTCGAGATCAGGGGATTCCTCAACGATTACGCAGCGCCTCGCCGATGGGATTGCCGCTGTCGAGTGCCCCTGTGGCTGGCGCCCTGCAGGCATCGCTACGATGATGACGCGGACCGCCAAGTTGCCATCCGCCGGAGCGCTGCCATGTTGAAGGCCCTGTCCCTGCTTGCCACACTGTTCGCACCGTTCGTCGCCGTAGCGGAGGAATCTCACCTGAAACCCGATTACCCCTACGTGTACCACCTCGTGCAGGCCAGGCTCTGGGACCCGGTGGTAGAGAGCGATGGCACCTATTACCCACCGACCTACGCGGCGGACGGCTTCACCCACGCCACGGCCAACCCGGCGGCACTGATGAACGTCGCCAACCACTTCTACAAGGACGTGGACGGCACCTGGTACTGCCTGCGCATGACCGAAGAGAGCCTCGAGGCCACCGGGGTGGAAACCATCTGGGAGGGTACCGCGCCCGTGGGCGACATCGAGCCCGAGTTCGAGGGCTCCGACGACGAGCTGTTCCCGCATATCCTCGGTGGTATCACGCCGGCAGCGGTGCTCGAGGTCCTGCCGGTGGAGCGGTCTGAGGATGGTACCTTCCTCGGGGTGCCCGGCGTCACCGACTGAATCAGTCCCCCGCGTCGCTTCCCGGTCCTCCCTGTGGGAGCGGCGCCCTCGTCGACACGACCTGTTGAGACAGTCCCCACCGAGACAAAAGCGCGCACTCCCGGCGACACCCCGAAAAACCCGCGCGAAAATGCGACGTGTGCGCCTATACAGCATTTACCCACCGGTCCCACCAACTACGCTATGCATGAACCCGGCAAGAAAAGGTCATCCCATGCTTCGCAGCGCCCTGATCCTCCTCGCGACCATCGCGCTCCCGGTCACCGCCCAGGCCGACGACTACCTCGGCAACCTCAGCGCCAACCCCTACGCGCCCAATTCAACGGCGAACCCCTACGGTGCCGGCAGCCGCTATAACGCGAACAGCATCAACAACCCCTACGGTCGCTACGGCAGCCCCTACAGCAACGAGTCCGCGAACAACCCCTACGCCACCGAGGCACCGAAGCTCTACGACAGCCAGGGCAACTACCGCGGGCGCCTGAGCAGCAATCCCTACGACCCCGAGTCGGTGTCGAATCCCTATGGGCGCTACGGAAGTCCCTATTCACCTGACTCAATCAACAATCCCTATGGCGCGGGCAGCCCCTACAAACCGGACAGCCCAAACAACCCTTTCGGCAATGGTCTGCGCATTATTGGCGATGACTAGCCAGGAGCGCCGGGATCGCGCCCGCGGTGCTCTGCTCGGACTCGCGGCGGGCGATGCCCTGGGCACGACGCTCGAGTTCCGACGGCCCGGCAGCTTTCCCCCGATCGACGACATGGTCGGCGGCGGCCCCTTCGGTCTCGCAGCGGGGCAGTGGACGGACGACACTTCCATGGCGCTTTGCCTCGCAGACAGTCTTCTCGCCTGCGACGGCTTCGACGCCCACGACCAGCTCCGGCGCTACCTGCGCTGGTGGCGCGAGGGGTATCGCAGCAGCACCGGCCGCTGCTTCGATATCGGTAACACCGTGAGCGCTGCTTTGTTGCGCTACGAGGCCGGCGGTGAGCCGTTCCCCGGCAGCACCGACCCCGGCACTGCCGGCAACGGCAGCCTCATGCGCCTGGCGCCCGTGCCCATCCGCTACGCCATCGACGCGGACGAAGCCATCGACAAGGCGGCCCTCATGTCCCGCACTACCCACGGCGCCCGCGAGGCCGTGGACGCCTGCTGCTACTTCTGCGGCCTGGTCGTCGGCGCCCTGCGCGGCGAGCCCAGGGAAGTCCTTTGCGGCGATCGCTATCACCCCGATCGTGGCGCCTGGGAGGCCGGTGCCCTCGCACCGGCGGTGGATGCGGTAGCGGCGGGCTCCTACAAGACGAAGGCGCCGCCGGCGATACGTGGGACCGGTTACGTCGTGGACGCGCTGGAAGCGGCGCTCTGGGCTTTCTGGCACGCCGCGGACTTCCGCGCCGGGGCCCTGGCCGCCGTCAACCTCGGCGACGATGCCGATACCACCGGCGCGATCTACGGCCAGCTCGCCGGGGCCTGCTGGGGGGAGGAGGGCATCCCGGTGGGGTGGCGGGAGCGGCTGCATGACGCCGCCGAACTGCGCCGCTTGGCCGACGCCCTCGTCGACGCATGAGAACCAGCGCCAGCGATCCTCTGCGAATCGACACCGTCGCCCTCGACGGTGGCGGGCGTATCGGTATGACCCTCTGCCCTGGCAAGACCCAGCGCGGCGCCTGGAGCGGCGACTGGGCGAGGGACCTGGACGGCGACCTCGCCGTGATCGCGGCCTGGGGCGCTGATGCCATCGTCAACCTGCTGGAGGATCACGAGATGCACGCCCTCGGCGTCGCGGACACCGCCAGCCTCATGCCCTCGCGCATCGAGTACCTGCGACTGCCCATTGAGGACATGGGCATCCCCGGTGCTGCCTGGGAGGCGCAGTGGCAGGCGGACGGTAACCGGCTGCGCAGCCTGCTCATCGGCGGCGGCGCCGTCCTTCTCCACTGCAAGGGCGGCCTCGGCCGCACCGGGCTGGTTGCCGCGCGCCTGCTCATGGAACTGCGGCAGTGCCCGGCCGCGGAGGCCATGGCCACCGTGCGTGGCGCCCGCCGGCACGCGATCGAGACCGGGGCGCAGGAAGACTATCTGCGGCGCCTCGAGTGATGTCCAACCTGCCTGTTCAGGCGACAGGTAACCAGGGACGAATTTGACACCCGTATAGAAGCGTCCGATACTCGCAACCAGCATCAAGAGGGGCCCAGCCCCACCAACCGCCCGCTCCGGGAACGGTGGTCAAACGATGCGCCAGATCACTGGAACAATAGGAGACCGCCCATGGCATCCCCGTATTCTCCCGACACCGACTACTTCGCCGAGCTCGGCGTTTACGGTTTCGGCTCACTCCAGCTGCCGCTGCTCACGGCCCTCGTCACCGAGGACCCGCTGCTGCTCATCGGCGATTGCGGCACCGGCAAGACCTACCTGTTGAACCGCATCAGCGAGGCCCTCGGCCTCGAGCACCGGCACTACAATGCGAGCCTTGTCGCCTTCGACGACCTCGTGGGCTTCCCGTACCCGGATGACGACCGCACGGAAGTGCGCTTCCTGCAGACGCCGGCAACGGTGTGGGGCGCCGAGTCCGTCCTGATCGATGAGATCAGCCGCTGCAAGCCGGAGCACCAGAACCGGCTGTTCTCGCTGGTGCACGAGCGGCGGGTGCAGGGCCTGCTGCTGGAAAAACTGCGCTACCGCTGGGCGGCCATGAATCCCTGCGGCCCGGATCAGGATGGAGGCACGGCCTATGCCGGCAGCGAGCCTTTGGATCCGGCCCTGGCGGACCGCTTTGCGCTGGTCGTCAGCGCCGGGGACTGGGCCAGCTACGACGAAAGCGCACGCCGCAGCATCGCTGACCCTGGCGCATCGGGCCTGACAGACCCGGGCAGCCTGGCTGGCGCTATCAGCGACTGGCGGAGTGCGTTTGCCGTCCGCATCGCCCATGTGTCTGCCCGCCAGCTAGACTACGCCACGGCCTGGGTGACTGCGCTCAACGATGCCGGCGTGCGCATATCGCCGCGCCGGGCGCGCCTGCTTACCCGGAACCTGTGTGCGGCCTCGGTCATTGACGGTGACTTTACCGAGGGGGTGGCCAGCGCCATCACCGCTGTGTCGCTTCCGCAGCCCGCGTGGGGAGAAAGGGTAGCGCCGGAGACCCTCGCTGCGGCCCACCGGCTCGCCTGGCAGGCCGCTACCCTCGAGGGAGATGCGCAGTGGCTGCACCGCTTTCTCATGGCGGGCCCGCTGGCGGAGAAAGTGAAGCTACTGCACGAGAGCTGCCCCGACCCTGATACAGGCTCCCTGGCCGTGGAACAGCTGCTCGCCAGCGAGACCCGCGAGCGTGCCGCCGCCTTCGCCCTAGCGCTGTACCCGGCTGCGGTCGAAGGGGCTTTCTGCCTCGGTGCGGAGGGCGTTGCAGACCTTGCCCGCCTGGCGGGGCCGATGCTGCGGATCCACACAAAGGTGAGCTGGCGGGAGCCGGGCAGCGGCCCGCGGCTCGCAGCCCATCCCGACCGCACCCGGTTCCAGCGGGTGATCGGCGCGCTGCGCGGCGCACGGGCGGCGAGGGCGCGGCAGCTCCTTTACTGGTGCGTGGTGCACAGGGTGCCGGTGGCGGACCCGGAGGGCCTGGAGAAAGAACTCGAGGCCTGCGTCCGCGTAGTTCGCAGCGTGCGGCGGGCGGCGTGATGATCGAACTCGACCGTATTGAGCCGCGGCGGGCGAACATGGGCGGCCCCATGAGTCGCGCCCGGGACGAGGTGCTGCGGGCGATCGTGGTGGGTCGCGATGCCGATGCCATCCACTGCCCGCAGGTGTGCCAGGTGTGCATCGACTGGGGAGGGGAAGCACCCGTGTCAGCGCTGCCCCGCCTGTTCGCGCGCCACGGCATCGAGGATCCGGAGGCGCTGCGCACGCTGGCTACGGCCCCCGCGCGGCCGCTTCTCTGCGAGGCTCGCCCGCGTAAATATGCGCCGAAGCTTTCCATCGATGAACCCGGCCAGCAGGCCGAGGTGCTCACCGCCGTACTCATCCTTGCCCTCGCGACGGACCACCTCTACGACCCGGCGCGACCCCTCCTGCTTCTCGACAGTCGCCTCGAGCGCAACCTCTTCCTCTACGACGGGGAGGGCTTCTACGCATGAAGGAGAGCGCCTTTCGCGCCCTGCTTGGTGCAATGATCGACGAGAACCCGCTGGCTGTGCGCGCCCTGCTGCGCATCGTGAGCGTCGAGTTCACGGACACCGTGCCGACACTGGCGGTCACCGTCGAGGAGCGCCCCCGGCTGCTGGTGAACCTCGCCTTCATTGCGCGCCACTGCGCCAACGAGACCCAGGTGAAGGCCGTGGTGCTCCACGAGTTCCTGCATGTGTTGCTCCGCCATACGGAGCGCTTTACACCCGGTGATATCGCGCAGCATCTCGCCTTCGACGCGGTGATCAACGCAATCATCCACCGCAGCCTTGGCCCGGATTACAGCGCCATGATGGCGGCCTACTACGCGGACGTTGCATGGCCCTGGAAGCTGCTGCGCCCACCGCTCGACGAGGAGCGCTACGGAGGAGGGCCGCGCCACCACCTGCTGGCGCCCTGGCGCGATCTGTATGCGGGCCGTCTCTGCGCGGACGACATCGGGGCGCTGGCGCGCCAGCTGAAGCCGCGCACCCGCAGCCCGAAGCGTGTGCTTCTCGGAGGCCATCAGCGCTGCGAGGCTTCACGGATTGCCAAAGCTTCGCCTGCGCTGGGCGAAGCGCTGGATCGCGCACTTCGCGCCATGAACGGCCACGGTATCTGGCGCGGCCCGCGGCGTGGTGTGGGACCGCGTGCCCGAAGCCTGCGTGAGGCTGCCGCGAGCACGGCCCGGAAACGCTGGCGCCGGCAGGTGAGGCGTATCCTCGAGCAGCACCTGCAACCCGATCTGGAAGGGGCGCGAAGCTGGGTCCGCACCGATGATGCGCAACTGCCGGTGCTGAACGCCAGCGACCGCCGGGCCTTCAGCCGCGCCCTGTGGAGCCCGCTGCTGCCCGCCGTCGCCTGGCCCTCCGAGCGGCAGCGCCCCACCGGCCGCGCGCACGTCTACCTGGACGTGAGCGGCTCCATGAACGCCGAGATGCCTGAACTCATTGCGCTGCTGAACAGCCTTGGCCGCTACATCCGTCGACCGTTCTGGGCCTTTTCAGACAAGGTCTCCCCGGCGCTGATCAGAAACGGGGTGCTGGAGACAGACAGCTCCGGCGGCACCACCATGGCCTGCGTGCTGCGCCACCTGGCTCGCCACCGACCACCGGCGGCAGTCGTGTTGACAGATGGCTACATAGAGTCGCTCGAGCCGGCGCAAGTGAAGGATGCCTGTGCCACTGCGCGCCTGCACGCCATCGTCACGCGCAACGGCAGCGCACAGGCGCTTCGAGACGCCGGCATCCCCTACACGCAACTGGGAGGACTCCCGCAATGATCCGTTACGCCGAGATGGTGCTCCCCGGGCACCCGGACAAGTTCTGTGACTATGCCGCCGAGGCGATCGTCGAGGCCTGCCACGCCATTGACGATGACGCCTACTGCCAGGTCGAGATGGCCATCTGGCAGCGGAGGGTGTTCCTCACCGGCGGACTCTGCACCCGACGCCCGCTGCCGCAGACCCCGGAGCAACTCGTGCGCGAGACCGCCAGGCGCATCGGCTACCGCAAGGGCCACCCGGATCACCACGCTGCCTTACAGATAGACAGCCACGTCTGCGTGGAAGTGGGCGATCCGTCTCAATGGAGCCGCTTCGCCAATGACCAGTGCATCGCCGTGGGTTACGCTGGTTATGATGAAAAAGTCGATTTCCTGCCGCCGGAACACTGGCTGGCCCGCCAGTTCCACGACGCGCTGTGGGAAGCCTGCCGGCAGGGCGCGCTCGAGCACTGCGGCCCCGACGGCAAGCTCCTCCTGACCCTGCGCGAGAGCACCGACCGGTGGGACCTGGAGGAGATCCTGGTGAGCCTGGTTCACCCGCACGCGCTGGCCATCGACGAGCTGGCGGCCAGGCTCGAGGCCGTGCTGGGCAGCCACTATCGAAAGCTGGCGTACCGGGACCGGCGCTGGGCAGCGGCCTGGGAGGATGTGAAGTTGCTGGTGAACCCGAATGGACCCTGGCACGACGGGGGCAGCGTGGACGACAACGGCCAGACGGGCAGGAAGCTCGCCATGGATCATTACGGCACGCGTGTGCCCATCGGGGGCGGGGCGCTTTTCGGCAAGCACCGGCAGCACATAGACCGGGTCGCAGCGAAGCAGCTACGAAAGCGTGCGCTCGCTATGCATTCCTTTGGTAGCTCTCAAGAATCAATCGTGCTCGACCGCTGGGTGCCGGGGCAGCCACTGGATGAGGGCAATTCGGTCCGCAATGAAAAGCGAGATGAGATGCCGACTGAAGATGTGCTCGCTTAGGTGACTTGTATGTTCGTACAGCATTTACGAATGCAACACCGGGTCTAAGCTCTGTTCTTGGATAATCGATCGAGGCAGATAAACATGGCGTCCTGGAACAGCCTCAGCGATCTCGAACCCATCATTGAGCGTGGCTACCGTGATCTGGGGTATGCCGATTTAGCGGGCCTCGGTTACCGCTTTCTGTCGTCCCCGGAATCGACCTTGTGGTCAGATCACATGATTATGTCGATCAACCCCGCTGGGAACCGGCCCGACTTCGACAATGATTCGATGTTCACGGAAGAAGGCACGAGCGCCTTTGTGCACGAACGCTGGCTAGCTGCACCAGTCGGCAGCAGCAAGCTGCAGCAGCAATATCAGGCGTTGTTCCGCTTTCTGGGATGGGATCCACTGACCGTTTTACAAGCCCCGTTCTCGCCCTATCGGTATCCGAGTTGGGGCAAGCTGCCCGCTGGAGTCAGAGACCAGACGCTTGATTTCTGCCTCAGCCAAATCTGGCGTCCGTACTTTGCTACCCACTGTCCGACGAAGATCATTTGCGTAGGGAAACCCCAACTTGAAAGTATGATCGCGGCAATTCCCCATCAACTCGTTGAGCAGGCGTCAGTACCCACCGGCTGGAACAACCGCGCGTGCGACACGGCGAGCCTGTATGTCTTCGACAACGGCTGTCGAATAGTACAGATACCGCACCTCTCCAGATTCGGAATCATGACCGCGCCTGTGTGTCAGGAATACCTGCCGCGGATTTTCGCGGCTGTAGCGGGGGACTGATCGGATGAAACTCCTCGATACAAACCGGGATTGCCAGGAACTTGGAATGCCTCCCGACGCAGAAACCGACTATGTCAGCCGAATTTGAGGAGCACTATGAACGCCTGAAAGCCCGCCAGCGCTCGGAGCGGGATGGCTATCCCGAATCGCTTGGGCTGCGAGTCCATCGGGCGCTTTCCTGGTTGAACCGTGCAGAGCAGTGCGGCGACGACGTTGACGCCCGATTCATTTTTCTCTGGATCAGTTTTAATGCCGCCTATGCCCAGATGCTATCAATGGATGATAGGGCGCCCGAGACGGCCAAAGCGACGGCATTCGTGGAAAAACTGGTCAAGCTCGATGATCGGGGTTCGCTGCACAACCTTCTGTGGAACGAATTTCCTGGATCTATCCGAGTGCTGCTTGGCAACCACTACATTTTTCAGCCGTTCTGGGACGCGCACTCGAGTCTGACTTCGGCTGACGATTGGAAGCAGGCCTTCGAGGTCTCAAACGGATTCGCTCGCAAAGCGCTTGGGAAAGGCGACACCGCGGCGCTTCTCAGTGTGGTGTTGTCACGCCTTTACACGCTCCGGAACCAACTCGTCCATGGCGGCGCCACCTGGAACAGTAGCGTCAATCGCGACCAACTCAGGGATTGCACTCGCCTGCTCGGCCAACTCGTTCCCGCCATCATCGAGATCATGATGGACCACCCCGCGACGCTGTGGGGGGATGCGTGCTACCCCGTCGTTTGAGGACCCCGTGCACCCACAGAACTTTTGCGTGCACGATCGCTCGGCACTGGTGTAGAGTGACGAAATGCAACACTATGTTACATGACTCAGGGCCACAGGATTTGGCGATAAAGCTTCAAAATATCAAATACTTATCTCTCAGCGATGTGCTGGGTGAGATCGGTATCACCCGCCAGACCCTCTGGCGCTGGCGCCAGGAAGGCAAGGTCCCGGCGGGGCACCGGTTGCGGAACCGGATGGTGGTCTTCAGCCCAGAGGAAGTCGAAGAAATCAGGGCCTATGCAAACCAGCTGGAGCCCATCGCATCGCCTGCTGGCGCGATGCCCCAGTTGAGCCTGTTCGCTCGCGCCAACAATGGCGCCGGAGGAAAACCGTGACCCACAAACCTGCTGTAGTCCTTTTGAGCGGTGGCCTCGACTCCACCACGGCACTCGCCATTGCGCAGGCAGAGGGGTATGACTGCCACGCATTGTCGTTCCGTTACGGGCAGCGACACTCCCACGAGTTGGAGGCCGCAGCGCGCGTTGCGGCATCTGCGGACGTTAAGCAACACGTGGTTGCGGACATCGACCTGCGGGTTTTCGGTGGCTCCGCGCTCACGGCAGATATCGACGTACCGAAGGATCGGGGCTCGGAGGAAATGTCCGAGGGCATCCCGATTACCTACGTGCCTGCCAGAAACACCGTGTTCCTCTCCTTCGCACTCGCCTGGGCCGAGGTGCTGCAGGCCAGCGATGTGTTTATCGGCGTGAATGCGCTCGATTATTCCGGTTACCCCGATTGTCGCCCGGAATACATCGATGCCTACGAAAGAATGGCCAACCTGGCCACGAAAGCGGGGGTCGAGGGCACGCAGAAGCTCAAGATCCACACACCGCTTATCAATCTCACCAAGGCGCAGATCATCGAGAAAGGCCTGTCCCTGGGTGTGGACTACGGACTCACCAGTAGCTGCTACGATCCTGGACCCGATGGACGGCCCTGCGGGGCCTGCGATTCCTGCCTGTTGCGGGCCAAAGGGTTTGCGGAGGCGGGCTTTGCGGATCCCTTGATCGAGCGGGCGTCGGTCGTCGCATGACTGAGCGCTTGCTTTACAGTGCCGCTGCGCCGTTCGAGGCGGCCCGCGCCGTCTCGATCCTGCCGCAGGGCCATCGCGCGAGGAACCTACACGGCCACAGTTTTGTAGCGCGCGTTCGCGCTGAAGTCCCTGACGGCTGGGCTCCTTTCCCCGGTGACGAAGCAGCTACTTTAAGCGATGCTATTCTGTCGAGCGTGGCGCCACTGGATTACCAGCTGCTCAATGACCACCTGGCGACACCCACCGATGAGAATCTAGCCCGCTGGATCCGGGAGCGCTTGGATCTGCCCGGCATCGAGTTTGTCGGCGTGCAGAGCACCAAGGACCAGGGCGCAGACCTCGATCACGACAATCAAGCTCACGTCTGGCGGCGCTTCCGTTTTGAGGCCGCCCACCAACTCCCCAACGTGCCGGAAGGACACCAGTGCGGCCGCATGCATGGGCACGGCTTTGAGGTGATCTTGCACGCGAACCAGGCACTGAATGGCGACGACATGGGCGTCGATTTCGACCGGCTCGGCGAAATCTGGATGCCCTATCACCAGCAGCTGCACATGCGCTGCCTGAACGACATCCCAGGCCTGGAGAACCCCACCAGCGAGATGTTGGCCGCATGGCTATGGCAACGCATCAAGCCGGTGCTTCCGGAGCTCTCCTGGATTACGGTGTATGAGACGGTCACCGCCGGCTGTCACTATGACGGGCAGCATTACCGTATCTGGAAGGAGTTCCGCTTTGAGAGCGCGGTATCCCTGGCGCGCGCGCCCGACGGCCACGCCGCGCGACAGCTGCACGGGCACAGCTACCTCAGCCGCTTGCACTTGACGGCGCCCCTCGACGACGTGCTGGGCTGGACGGTGGATTACGGTGATGTGAAGGCGATCTTCAAGCCCACCTACAACCGCCTCGATCACTATTGCCTGAATGAGCTGCCAGGGCTTGAACACAGTGACGTGGCCAGCCTGCTGCGCTGGATCAAGGGGAACATCGCGCCTGAACTGCCAGCGCTGGACCGCATCGACCTCTTCGAGACACCGGGCTGCGGTGCGCTGTTGAGCTGGGGGGAGCAGCCCCCCGCATTGCCGACGTGACGTTATGACCTACTCGATCAAGGAGATCTTCTACACCATCCAGGGCGAAGGCTTTCATGCCGGTCGTGTGGCCGTCTTCTGCCGCTTTGCCGGCTGCAACCTCTGGTCTGGCCTCGAACGCGATCGGGCGTCGGCCGTGTGCAACTTCTGCGATACGGAGTTCGTGGGCACCGATGGCGTGGGTGGTGGGAAGTTCCGCACCGCTGATGCACTCGCGGATCGCATTGAGTCGGTCTGGCTGGCGGGGAATGGAGGCAAAGACGGTCGTTTTGTCGTCTGTACGGGGGGTGAGCCCCTACTGCAGCTGGATGATGACCTGGTGGATTCGCTGCACGCACGCGGGTTCTACATTGCTGTCGAAACTAATGGCACGCAGGCCGCTCCGCAGGGCGTCGATTGGCTGACGGTCAGCCCGAAAGCGAATGCGCAAGTGGTTCTAACACGCGGCAACGAAATGAAGCTGGTCTATCCGCAGATGCTGGCGCAACCGGAGGCGTTTGCCGGTCTCCAATTCGAGCATTTCTTTCTGCAGCCCATGGATGGCCCGTCGGTTGCGCAGAATACGCAGGCTGTGCTCGATTACTGCCGGGCGCATCCCCAGTGGCGGGTCAGTGTGCAGGCGCACAAGGTACTGGGGATTCCCTGACGTTGAGAAGAACGGAGGAGCGTCGATGGATGATTCGGTAACCCTGGAGGTTGAGGGGCAGGGCGGCGCGACAGCCTACCGTTCAGAAAACCCGCTCGACGACGTGCAGAGCCACCAGGACGATCGGCAGGTGCCCATAGAACGGGTGGGGGTATCGGGGCTGCGCTATCCCATTACGGTGCTCGACAAGCGCAGCGAGGTGCAGAATACCGTCGCGACGCTGAATCTCTCCGTTGGGCTGCCCCACGAGGCGAAGGGCACACACATGAGCCGGTTCGTCGAAGTGATTGAGCGGCACCGCGGGGAGCTTACAGTCCGAACGCTCCACGCAGTGCTGGATGACCTGCGATCAACGCTGGATGCCGATTCGGCGCAGATCGATGTGCAGTTTGACTATTTCCTCGAGCGCTCCGCGCCGGCGAGCAGAGCGACCGCGCTCATGGACTATCACTGCGAGTTCGTGGGGCGTTTGTCGCAGGATGAGTTTGATTTTGTCTTGTGTGTACAGGTGCCGGTCACGAGCCTCTGTCCTTGCAGCAAAGCCATCAGCGACTATGGGGCACACAACCAGCGCGGGGTGATTGCGATTCAGTGTCGCTCAGAGGAAATCGTTTAGATCGAAGACCTGATTGAAGTGGCCGAGGCCTCTGCCTCGTCGCCCGTTTATCCACTGATCAAACGGGATGATGAGCGCTTCGTCACGATGCAGGCCTATGACAATCCTGTTTTCGTCGAGGATATGGTAAGGAATGTTGCCGTGAAGCTCCGCCGGGATGAACGCATTACCTGGTTCCGGGTCCGCGCCGAAAACTACGAGAGCATTCATAACCATAACGCCTTTGCTGAGGTGAGTGAGGCACGTTGATGGAGAACATTCAGCCGATCATCGATATGCTCGAGCGAGATGATGCGCTGGAATTTGACGAGGATGCGCACACTTACACAGATGAGCAGGATCCCGTTGCCGTTGACTGGCCTGCCGTTTTTCCCACGGCGAGCTTAGGAAAAGGTAACCGAGACTGGGAACTGCTTGACGACCCGTGGCGGGACGAAATCCCTGAGGTTATTGTTGGTGAAGTGTTGGAGGGCCGCAGCGGTACGTCGAGTATTGCACCGAGTGAGAGACGTGAGTTCCCGGCGGATGTCGAAGATAGCGAAGGTGCCATTTGGGATGTGTGTGCCTGGTATCAGCCGATTCACTTTTTCGCGCACGACTGGGGAATTTTTGTCCGCGAAGACTGCCTGATCAGCCTGGCCGCCAGGATCGCGCCCCACACCGGTGTTCCGCTAGCTGCTCTTGACTATCGCTCACGGCAGATGCTCACGAAAGCCTGCCTTCGAGCGGCGTTTGCGGCCTTTTTTCTGCACGAACACTTCCACCATAAGGTTGAGTGCCTTGGTTTGCGACTCCACGTGGTCCAGGGGGCTTCTGCCTATCTGCCTTACAAGCGTAAAGTCTATCGCCCTCATTACCTGACCGACGACTGTCTTGAAGAAGCACTTGCCAACGCTGATGCCTATCGCCGGCTTTCAACGCAGCCCTACAGCTCGATCATGGGCCCGACGGTTCGCCGAGCCATCAAGAGCCTGCTCAAGACCACTTATCCATCCGAACCTCCTGGCTACAGGCGCGCCGACTGCTACTTGGCGGAGGGTGCCTTCTCGGCTGGCGAGAATCAGCTACAGGGGCAAGTGAAGGAAGCGAGGCTGAAACCCGCTCAACCTAAAGCTGACTGGGATGCGGCGAAGCGTTTGCTGCAGAGCTACTACAGCCTACGCTCGGACATCTACACAGTTGTTCCCAAAGGCGGGCGGCCGATTCTGCCGGCGAAGGTGCTTCCCAAAACGTGCAGCGCCGATGACATGGTCAAGATTTATCGGGCTCGGGGTTATTCGGTTGTGCCGGGCGGGAAAGGCTCTCATGTAAAGCTCAAGAAACCCGGTTCGCCAACGATGATTCTGCCCGGCAACAGAAAAGACCTTTCACCCGGGGTGCTCAGTAACGCCCTCAAAAATCTGGGCGACTACACCATTGACGACATCGATCGACTCCTACGGGCTGCTTGAGTTGTCTCTTATAGAGGTCCATTTGTGAGAATTCTGGTTGTTTCATCCTGCACTGGAGAGAAGTCAGTCACCCACGAGAAAGCGCTGACGAAAGAGGACTTTGCCCTAGGCAAAAGTCACGTGAAGCGACGTGAAAAGTCGCTGGCTAGCTCCCTGAGGCCGGCCGGAGAGCTCTACAGCGGGCTGCAGCACCAGCGACTGATGCGGGGCATTGGAGCGCTTCAGGGTCACAAGAAAATCGAAGTGGATTTCTGGATTCTTTCTGCAGGCTATGGACTAGTCCCGGCCTCGCAAAAACTCGCACCTTACGAGACCACGTTTGCGGGGATGAAGAAACCCGAGTTGCAAAGCTGGGCAAACCAATTGCAGGTTCCGCGGCAATTTCGAGACTTGGTCGCACAGCCCTATGACCTGGGCGTTGTGCTTTTGGGCAATGACTACCTGCAGGCGTGCAGCCTAGACGATCAGATTCACCTTGGCGGCCCCACACTCTTTCTGACCGGTAAGGCGTCTGCGGCGCGCATGCCGCGGATTCGAGGCGCGAGGGCCCTGGTGCTCTCGAATGCGGAGGCCAAGCGGTATCGGTGTGGTCTGGTTGGACTTAAGGGTGAGATCGCGGCGCGGCTGCTTGAGAGTATCGCAAACAACCCTGACTTGGCGCAGCAGGTTGCCGATCCAGGAGCAGATGTTTTTCACCTTTGCGATGATAATGGCACCACTTCTGCCTCCAGCCCGAAGGCGCAACCCAACCCCCTTGTCGATAAGGTGATCAAGCTTTCAAAGTGTTGGCTTGAAAAGCCACACAGATCCAAGCTGCGTTATTTCATACCAGAGTGGGACGATCTGGTTGATCCGGATTTTGATTTTGATACCGATACGCATTCAGGGGGCACTGGTGATTGGTCCAACCAAGTATACGCCCACCAGATGTACCCAACACCAAACTACGATGGAATCCTAATTTCTAAGGTTGTCGCTGAGAAGTCGAAAAAGAAGAAGGAGCGTATAAACACGCTCGGCGTGCATCGTTTTTTACGGGTCCCACGTGATTTTCCTGTAATGGGAGATTGTGGCGCCTTCGGTTACATCCAGGACAAGAACCCACCCTACACAACTCCCGAGATCGTCGACTACTACAGTCGCTTGAATTTTGATTACGGAGTGTCAATAGACCATCTCTGTGTATCGGGCAACCGAGACGAATGGGGACACCGCTATCAGTTAACCATCGAAAATGCTGCGGACTTTATTCGTGAGCATCGCTCGCAGAACCTTCATTGGACGCCTATCGGTGCGGTGCAAGGTTGGAGTCCAAAAACCTATGCTGAGGCGGCCGCGCAGATGGCTAAGATGGGTTACGAATACTTGGGACTGGGTGGGCTGGTCAGGTCGACAACGAGGGAAATCAACGAGATTGTTTACGCAGTACGTCAGCGAGTTCCAGAAAAGGTACAAATTCATGTATTTGGAGTCGCCCGAGCAAGCGCGGTACCAGATTTCCGGGAGCTGGGAGTTAACTCGGTAGACAGTGCGGGTGCACTTAGGCAAGCATGGATGCGAACAGCTCAGTCCTATCTCTTGGACGGCGAGGCCTATGCAGCAATAAGGATACCAGAGGCAGGCAAGAGCTTCCGTGCGAAACATATGGAGAAGAGTGGACTTAGCGGACGACAAATTCTAGAGCTGGAGCATGAGGCTCTTACAGCGATTCGAGGCTTTGATGCTGGCACTGTCTCGCTGGACAAATGCCTTGCGGCGCTGCTGAATTACGATCGGTTTGTGACGAGCGAACGGGCCGATATGGAGCCTCTATATCGTCGTGTACTAAAAGAGCAGCCCTGGAAAAAGTGTGGTTGCGCTATCTGTCAAAATGCTGGGGTGGAGGTCATTATCTTTCGCGGTAACAATAGGAACCGTCGTCGTGGATTCCATAATACCTATGATTTCTACAGATCTTTTCAGAAGGCAGTGCAGCACGGAAGGAGTGACATTCTTGATGAGATGAACCTCCGACAGGCGAGTCTTTTTGACTCGGAGGACGAAATCAATGCCGATTGATTTCGCGGTCAGGCGCGCAGCGCGCGAGCAAATTGCCGCTATGGCGATGGATATGGCGAGATGGGAGAACTCGCCGCGGGTCTCCGACGCGGAGCGGCGTTCCATTAGCGAGCGAATCATGGGATATGAGCCTGCCCTTGACCTTGTAGGCACGCTCTATTGCGGCGTGGATGGCACTGGAGATTACCCAGTGTTGGGCTACGCAGATTCGTTTGTATACGCCACAAAAGCGCAATGCGTCCAGTACGAAGCCGGCGGACAACAAGGACTCAGGCAAGTCGCGCCGCCAATGCCTCCGGTTTTCAACACAGCATGGATTCCAGAAGCGCCCGAGTCCCTTCGTCATGAACGATTTGATATGGCGTTGGAGGCAATGGTCGGGATGGCTCTTGAGACGATTATCGAGGAGTCTGACTACGCAGAGATCAAGTTTGCCGTGTTAGGAAAACGATATTCGACGGCACAGACATTAGCTAATCTCATACGTCCGCACGCCCATGATTCGGGGAACATCGGTATCCAATTCCGGTCAGTAGGCGAGTTGTCCGCTTTAGCTCGAGTCATCAAAGAGGGACGTTACTCCGATATAGCACTTATGGACGGCACTCTCTCACTTCCAATGGTAAGCCGTGACCGGCTAAGTCTGTTTTATGAGCACCTAAAACGTTGGTGCTGCGTAAAGGCGCGGGATCAAGGGATGGTGCCTGTATGGCTGAGCAAGTCGCATGGGCTGCCTGGTATTGAATCAATTGAAGGCATAGCGGCTGAGGTTCTGGGGAAAACTAACCCTTCGCATTGGTTTATTCGACTCCCGCTGGATTCGACAGACTGGTGTCTAGATATCGCTGGGCAGCGAAATCTCCCTCCTGCTGGTGCAGTAACCTATCTCTGGCGAACGCATGTCGCTATGCCCGTTTTTCGCGTCGATCTTGATCGGGTTTATTGGGGCAATGTCATACAAGATGAATCTGACTCCCACACGAGAGAAAACGAGATCAAATTCTTCAAGCAGCTCGACTACGCGAGTCGAGACATGAGGTGTCACGGGTACCCGTACCCGATCAAGGCGGCGCATGATGACGCCCATTGGACGAGCCAGGATCGCGTAATTCTTAGGAAGCAGATCATCGATGCTGCCGTCGCCGCAGGCATGAAGCGCAGCGCGTTCACTAGCGCAGGCCAGAAGACCGGGCATGGATGAAGAGGAATGTACATCGTTGAATAGCTTGCAAGACATCATTTCGTCGCTGGGCGGCTCTGCAGAGCGATTCGGGGTGCTTGCCGAAAGCTCAACTACGCAGCTACGCGTTATCGCGAGAAACAACGATGTGGCAGTCGGCGATCTCTTTCTAATACCGAGTCATCGGGGGTCGGAGCGTGTATACGTTTTTCGTACTACTCAGTACGCAAACGTTATGAACCGAACCTTAGAGATGAGTGACGTTGCTCGAAGCAAGCTGACGCTCCCAGATGCGTATTTCTCTGAGGACCTTGCCGAAGAAACGCTCCTCGAGCTATCTGGGCTTCTGCTTGGCTACGCAGAGGTGCGGTGTGCAGGAGGTTGGGAGTTCCTTCGCCCCCGACGACTCCCAGATCACCTGGCTGACGTGTATCGGGTAGATCCAGCTAACCCCCAGATCTCCATCGTCATGCAAGCGTTGCTGCAAGCTCAGCTAGGGGATGTCAATCAAGACCTAGTGTTGGGCACCCTGCTGGCTGGAGAGCAGTGCATTGATAATGTTCCTGTGACTTTGCCGGTAGCAGCGCTGAGCCACCATCTGGGCATCTTCGGTCGCACGGGCTCAGGAAAGTCAAACCTCATGATGGTGCTGATAAAGGCGGTTTTCGAGCACAACCGTCTGCGACATGCTGGATGTCGTAAGAGTCGCGCCGCCTCAATTTTGGCCATAGACCCACATGACGAGTTCCGAACCTGGCATTCGAGCATCGGTGGCGCAGATGGTGTGAGAGGCTTGGTCAACAGCCTTGATGACGAGGAGCGCATAGATCTGGTTGATCCCTTTTACTATCTGGCTGCTCGTGAGGTCAATGCACCATGTGAGCTCCAAGTCCGTTTTAGCCGGGCCGATATCGCTCCCGAAGACCTAATCAGTATTATGGACTTCAGCGAGCAGCAAGCAGCCTTTTGTCAGACCATCTATGCCCGTCTGGGCGAAGAGTGGATCTCGTCATTGCTTCGTGGGGAGGTGCCGGCCACTGAAGGCGAGGCAGAATATCTCCCCGGGACTGTAGCCGCCGTTCAGCGGCGATTGGGCTTTTTGGAAAAGAGCCGCACCCGTTTGGTGGGGCGATTTCTCCCAGGGGTTTTCGACTACGAGAGCCAGTTACCCGATCTACTTTGTGCCTTGGAGCAGGGGCGGGTGATCATTGTGGACACCACACTCCTCAGCGAGCTCGAGCAATTCTTGTTCACTACTGTGGTTGCGCGAACTCTATTTGCCGTACGCAAATCTTTACGCAGTGCGCCCGATGCGGCGGGTTTACCACGCTCTATCCAGCTTGCGTTGGCGCACGATGCCGACCCGCCAGGCAGCCTGGGACAGAAAAGCCTAGCTGATGAGTTGGTAAAACGACTGAGCGATGGTCGTTTGCCTTATGTGGCGAACAGGAAGCCGCGGAGCATAGATGAGCTGCCTCATGTGAACTTGGTCATCGAAGAAGCTCCGAGCATTTTAAACCCAGCTCGGCTGAAGTTCGGCTCAGTGTTTCGTGATATTTCACGCCAGGGACGCAAGTTTGGCATCGGCCTGTCGGTGATTAGTCAGCAAGTAACCGCGATTGATCCCGGTGTTCTAACCCAGCTCAGTACGGAGTTTACCATGGGGCTGGGGAATGAAGACGAGCGGCGGGCAGCTATACGAAATGCCAGTGGAGATCTGTCAAGTTTCGAGAGGGAGTTGCTTTTGCTCGGGAAGGGGCAAATTGTGTTGACGACCACCTTCAACGACGTCCCATTGCCGGTACAAGTACCTTCCTACGACATAACGGAAGCTTAGGGAAATGGCTGGTGAGAAGAAAGGGAAAGCCTATGAAGCCCTCGTTCATGTCGCACTAGAGCAGCTTGTTGCCACGAAGAAGCTTGCGGGTCCGCTCCATTGGAACGTCACCCCAAAAGACATGAGTATCGAGCCGGATTTCATGACTGGAGCGGACCCGGATGATCCGAAAACTATATTGCTTTTGAACCATAGTGGTTCCGCCAAGGAGTCAGAAAAGAAGATGTGGCGGAATCTTGGTGAATTGGTGGAAGCCAAGACTGTTCTGCCAACGATGCCGAGGGTTTATTGCCTGACATTTGGCATCATTAAGACTGATTTGGAACCTATCCAGCAGCACGCTTTTGATCAGTTCGTCTGGGTTCGTCAAGCAACCCATAGTTGGGCCAACGAATTGGATGCCTTTGTCTCTGGCTGCGTGCTCACTTTTCCGACGGGAAAGGATAATCAGACCGAATTCATGCGCGAAGAGCTAAAGCGCTCCTCGGCTACAGCAAAATCGGCCTATCGGAAGCTCAAGGCGTTGCTCGATGCGATGTATAAGGCCAAGTCGGTAGCACTAGACAATATGTGGACGGATCACCGGGCGAGAGCTATTCCGGCTGCCCCCGGAGCGAGAAATACCTCTCTGCGACGTGGCATTAGCAAGTTGAACTTGTTCCCAGATATCAGGGCTGCACATAAAGCATTTATGTCTAATTCTATGCTTGGGCCTGATGCAGCAAGCCTTCAAGTGCTTGACTTGGTCGTAAAGCGGCCTGCAGGAATATTCCCTTCTTTGGATCCGGAAGTGAAGAGTGCGTGTGCATTAGTATCTGAAGCAGAGGCAGTGGCAATTTGCGATAAAAAAACGCACACCGAAGGCTTTGTTTCTCAAGCTGATAAAGTAAAGAACATCAGTCTACTCGCAGTCTTGGTTCAATGGTGTAACTCGAATTGGACGAAACTAAGCACAGCTTCAGGAATGAAAGCAGTTCTCCAAGCGCAGCACAAAGATCCTTCAAGAGGGCTCACTATTCCGATGGGGTGTAGTCCACCCACGCAAATTTGGATAATGGATGTGATTGGGGCGGTGTTGCGTGGTGCGGCTGGGCTGAACCAGGGTTTTGGACTGAGTTCATTTACCAAGCATAAGAACGCAAATTCAAAAAAAATCGGGAATATGCCAGTCGGCGACTGGTGTGCTCGATTTATGACAGGCTACTTCACAAGGCGTCGCGGGTTTATTGCGCCCGCTGAAGCAATAGATTTTGTTGCGCAGGCGTTATCTGAAGCAGCAAAGTTGGCGGCCGCACAAACCGTTAGTGCGAATGTGATTGTGTCCGCTTATATCGCAAAAGAGTTCGAAGCGGTGTATCTAACCCACCGAGGTTTTGAGCCGATTTGGACTTTGTTGAAGTATCACCAAAAAGACCTGAAGAAGGTCAGCATATCGACGTGTTTTGCAGAATCAGCGAACATCAACAGTCAAGCAGGGCGGACAACGCTGGCGCAAGTGAATAGCACATTGATCAACTGGCAGTCATGCTCTGATGCGGGTCGGGATCATAAAAAAAAGGAGCTTTGTGGGCGGGCTATTGGTCTTCGTTACCACTGGAACGGGAAGGCGTTTGTGCGCAGGCCAGGAATCCAGAAAATGGTATTGGTCTTGGACGGAACATGGCGCCAGAATGACCTCAAATCGCTTCTTCGTGCGGGCTGGGACGAGATTTTCTATCCAGATGAAATGAACCATTTGGCGAAGGCGATCGTATGAGCGTCGATTATCAAGGGAACTTTCTCCCAGCTTACGATCAGGCCTTTGTTAAGAACGGGACTCCTCGTCCACGTCCGAACGCTGAACAGACAAACGGGATCATCTCGCCCGCCACTGCTCCGACGTATCTTGTCGCCGGACCAGGCACAGGTAAGACTACTGTCCTGACACTGCGAATTCTGAAGCTAGTAACCTGCGATCAGATTCCGCCAGGCGCCATTCTGGCGACTACCTTCACCGTCAAAGCAGCTGCAGAGCTCCGATCTCGAATCCTAGGGTGGGGCTATCCGCTGATCGAGGCCTTGCTCGCGGATGGCTCGCTTTCCGGAGCCGACCGTTTGTGGCTGGAGTCGGTCGACCTTAATCAGGTTGTTACCGGCACTCTGGACAGCCTGTGCGAGCAGGCCTTGAATCAGCATCGCGCGCCGGGTTTGCAGCCTCCGGTGATGATCGACACTTTTCTTTCGAATACTGTCATGGTCCGACAAGGCCTCTTCCCCAACAATCTGCACTCCGACGGTGATGTTGATGCTTGGCTACTTGGTCTGCGGAACGACGCCAAGTTTGGCTGGAACCTCGGAGCAAAACGCGACCTGATGATGAGCCTATGGGACCGGCTTCATCAGGACCAGGTTGGGGTGGGTCGATTGGGTTCTGCAGCTGTGCCTGCAAATGTCTCCACGGTGGTTCAAACGACCCTCAACGACTATCAGCAGTTTCTGTCGAGCCGCGGATGGCTCGACTTCGCGATGCTCGAGCACGAGACGCTCGAACGTCTGCGTGCGGGCGACCTGGATGACTGGGCTAAGTCGTTTCAGGTGGTGCTCGTCGATGAATATCAAGATTCGAACCTGTTGCAAGAGCAGATCTATTTCACGCTTTGCAAGCGCAGTGGCGCAGCGTTAACTGTGGTTGGTGATGACGACCAGAGCCTATATCGGTTTCGTGGGGCGACGGTTGAGATCTTTACTGAGTTTCCCAAGCGGTTTGCTAAGTTCTTCCGCCAGCCCGCGCCTGCCCCAATCTTCTTGAACACCAACTACCGGAGTACGAGTCAGGTCATTCAATTTGTTAACGACTTCATCGTCCGAGACCTTAGCTATCAGAAGGTGAGGGTGGCAGCGAAGCCGCCCATTGCCGAGCCGCAGCCCAAGCCTGGGTTGCCGATTCTGGGCATCTTTCGCGACACCCTGGCCGAGTTAGCGGATGACGTTGCCGACTTTCTGAGGCAGGTAAACGGCAGAGGCTATCGCCTTCCGGACGGAACGGTTCTGAAGTTAGGCGCCGGCGGGCAGCTTGGTGATTGTTGTCTTCTTGCCAGCTCCCCCCAGGAGTACAAACCAACCCCGATGCCTACAGCTCGCAATCCCGACCCGGAGCCAGAAGCGCGCCTACCCGGCCTGCTGCGAGAGGCACTCGATCAGCACAACCTGCCTGTGTTCAATCCGCGGGGCCGCCCTTTGGCGGATTTGCTGATTGTTCAGCAGCTGGGTGGTTTGCTTCTGGAGGCTCTGGATCCTCGTGGGATGGTGCAGGCCACCGATACTGTCCAGAAACGCATCGGTTCTGATGCGAGGCGGCACTTTCCAACATGGCGCGATGAGGGGAGACTCCTCGCACGCAGCAATCCAGCCCTGAAGGCATTAGTCGACGGCTGGGCCAGCCGTAATCCTGGCCGGTCCGGTTACGTCTGGCCCAACAGCGTTTCGGTGCTGGAACTTCTCTATGGCATCGTGCACTACCTGCCGGAGCTACACGATGATCCCGAGGGGCAGGTTTACCTAGAGGTGTTCACACGCCAGCTGACTGCAATGAGTCTCTTTTCCGGTTTCGAAGGCAGGGTCGTCTCTGACCCGTCCAAGCCAGACCTTTGTGAGGCCTCTGTGCGAGATCTATTGTGCGATTGGCTCGCTCCGATTGCAGACGGGGTTGTAGATGTCGACGAGGAGATGCTCGGGAGCTTTCCTAGTGGTTATCTGCCTGTGCTCTCCATTCACCAGTCGAAAGGACTGGAGTTCCCCTTAGTCCTCGTCGATGTAGGGGCCGATTTTAAATCCAACCACCATGCGCATAGGTTTAAGCGGTTCCCGAAGGAGGGTGGCGCTAGTCACAACCTAGAAGACCTACTGCGACCGCTCTCTGGTCTCAAGGGTACTACCAAGCGCAGTGGGATGGATCGCGCCTTTGACGACCTAGAAAGGCTCTATTTTGTTGCGTTCAGTCGCGCGCAAGAGGTGTTGGTTCTCGTTGGGCTCAACAAGACCCGACCCGACGGCGGAACGATTCCTAATGTGGCCTCGGGATGGGATCGTAACGAAATCCCCCACGGTACGAGCTGGCCGATCACCTATCTCGATTGAGGGCGTCCGCGTATGGCGACTATCAAGCTTTCTTCTAAACCAGGCGTGTACGAACTACCTAGCTATAGCCTTACGGGTGATTTGCTCGGCTATCTACGCTGCGGTTTGCAGTATCGATACACCCGCATCGGCAAGATGCCCAGCCGCGCGCCCGTGCAGCTTTGGTTCGGTAACTTCATTCACGGTGTGCTCGATGAGGGTTTTCGAATCTATGACGTAGAGCGCAAGGCAGGAAAGTCCTCAGCCGAAGCTCTTGCGGCCATCGATGCCGACGTCGTGATCGAAACCATCGAAAGCCGTCTAGCGGCTCAGGGCTTGGTAGCCTGGGAGCCTTGGCTCAAAACCCTGGGGTACGCGCGCGCGCGAGTGGGATTGGGTGAATTGGCCGAAGTGTTGTTCCCACTGATTCACCGCAGCGAAGTGCGGCTGACTGGCGCCCGAGAGCTGAAGCCACTCCCCCCTGGAACAGCATTTCGTGAGGCGGATCGGTACGAGATGGTTGGTGTGATCGATGTCGTTACCGATATCGAGCTGTCCAAGCCGGAGGTGGCGTCGAACCCCATCGTAAAGCTAGTCGAAGACTGCCTCGGTAAGGTCCCAGACCATTTCGAGGTGATCATCGATTACAAAGGCAGCCGGCGGCCAGCGCTACCACCGGGAAAGCCCACCCCTAAGCACCCCAGCCTTTGGGACCAATACGAGTGGCAAGTGCTGACCTATGCGGATTTGCGAGGCCGTCAGCCAGATGCCCATCCGGTGAAGGCTGGGCTGCTGCTTTACGTCAATGAGTTGCTTCCGCTTGCCAGCGATCTTGAAGAGCTGCGTAAAGAGGTGGCGGAGGGGAAGACAGATATCGGTGCCAGCGAGAAGGACATCAAGGCGTGGCTGAAGGTCTGCCGTGACCAGCGAAAGGAGGCTAGCGCGATACTCGATGCCGCGACTGGCCGCGATGGTGCCGCAGCCATGAAAGCCAGTCTAAACCTTCTGCCAAGCCCAGTGCCCTGGGACCTGCGGTTGAAACGCGCGTTACGTATTGTGCCCGTGGAAGACCCAGCTACTGGCAAGAGCCGAATTCCCGATGCGCTCAAGTCTTTCGATGACGTGGTTGAGTGGATCGAAACCTGTCGTGGTCGCGAATTTCACTCGGGTACTATAATAAAAGCATGGGATCGAAACTCTGCGGACGAGGGCACTTGCGCGGCTTGTGATGCCAGAACCTGGTGTCCCGATTTTTCGAATGAGACGAAACCGCGGTTACCCGCTGTAAAAGTCGCTCCATAGATTGGGTGAGAGGTGTGGCAGATGAAAACATTCGCTGTCATCGACTTTGAGACGACCGGTCTTGCGCCCGGTCAGGATCGCGTCATCGAGGTTGGCGTGGTGTTGGTGCGAGGCAGTCGCGTTGTCGACACGTTCGAATCCCTCATGGATCCGGGTTTTTCGATACCGTCATACATAACGGACCTTACGGGCATTTCCACGAGCATGGTGCGAGGTAAGCCCAGTCCCGAGTCCGTGATGCCGGAAGTTGCAAAGTTCATTGGTAACGCCCCCTGTGTGGCTCACAACGCATCGTTTGATCAGCGTTTCTTTACTGCTGAGACACGGCGTGCCGGTGTTTCCTGCAACCCTACATTCCTCTGCTCCATGCTATTGGCCAGGAGGCTCGTCCAAGATGCCAGCAACCACAAGCTAGGCAGCCTGGTCGCTCATCTTGGATTACGTGTACCTCGAGGCGCGAGGGCTCACCGCTCTTTGGCGGATTGTCTGGTGACCGTCGAACTCTGGAACTATCTGATGCTTGCTATTGAGTCTAAGATGCCTGGCTACGATCCCGACCCGGATTTCGTCGCCCAATTGGCGCGGGTGCCAAAGGCGAGCGTCAATTCGTTTTTCGTGCGCAGCGCGGCACGTCTAGGTTGCACTGCAATTACTTGAAGGTCAGCGCAGAGCTGCCCGGCAGAAGGCGACGATCTGCTTAGCAAAATCCCTTCTGATGCCAGCTGCGACAAGCTCATCAAGGCTCAATTCCAATAGCTGCGCCAGACTCGTTACCCCGGCGTCCTCAAGCTTTCGAAGGGTGTTCATGCCGACGCGACGTTTTCCATGTTGCTGTCTCAGACCTGGTAACAAGGCGCCCAGCGGTGAGCAGGTGCTGAGTGATCCGCAAGACGATAGTGCCTCGAAGCGAATATGGTTGAGCGCATGCTTGACGCGCGCCTTGCGAGGCTCGTCAACCTGCAGGACGTGATTGCAGTGCCAGGAAAGGAGGGGCCAATCGGCCAATTGGGCCACTCCATGGCTCAGCCAGATGCGGTTGTCTCTCAGCTCTTCTTCGATGCCGGCAAAAGAATTTAATCGCCACTGCCTCACAAGCTGATCGCTCGAGGCTCCGCGCATGCGCTCGCTCAACACGATTGTCCTTAGAATGGCCTGGCGCACCTGCTTCTGCGCAGCACTTCCGTGCAGTGGCCGATCGCGGGGGTCCGTGATGCCCAAGGACCCAATGATTTCTTCGCCTTTGCTATCTGACCGATAGAACCATTCGCGCCACAGCATGCTTTGATGGAAGGCTACGTTGCGTTCCATCCAGCTAAGATTGCCATCTGCGAGATCCGCACTGTCCCGCCGAAGAGTCGGGGCGCGGTCGGCCAGTAGCTCGATCAACAAGAGATGGTCAAAAGCCGACCAATCCCCTAGCAGCTGATCGGAAGAGTCTACCTGCAATAGGTCACGCCAGAGCTGCAGCGCGCCTCCGGCGATGCGTAGCGGCAGCCCGTGGGTTGCAGCCGTCCGTCCGCCAAGCGTGAGCCGCCACCGCCCGTCGTCATATTCGGAATGTGTTGTGGAGGCCAGCTTCCACCAATCGAGCCAGTCGAGAATGGCTGGCAGCTGGTCTGCGAGGTCGCCGCCACGAAGTGATCTTGCGCACCAGGCTCTCAGAAAGGGGAGATCGACTCCGCGTTCGTGGTAACGCAACAAGACGGCTGCTATGCGATCAGCAAGCCTTGGAAGATCTGGGGGCTGCTGCTGCCAGGTCGGAGCTTGCGGCAACGCGGCGGGCTCCGACGATGCAAGCTCTTGGGCCAGCGCCGCTGGTCCACGCTTATCCAGTTCCTGAACGAGCACCAAGGCCGTTCCCGGATGATCACCTCGCCCTGCGCGACCACACATCTGGCGAAGCTGATGTGTTGGGACCGGGCCCACGCCGGGATAATGCGTGTCCCGGACAATCACCGTCGTGCAGGGCAGGTTGACTCCCATTGCCAGCGCCGAGGAGGCCACGAGCACCCTATGTGTGCCATCAGCAAACGCCTCAATAGCTGCCGCTTTCGCCGCCGCCGGCATCTTGCTGTGCGCGTGACCCACTGGCTCACCAAGCTCGGCCGCCAGAGATTTCGCCAGGGCTCTGGCGTCGTCCGTCTTGTAGACGAAAATCAGCACGCTGGACGCAGGATTGGCAAGGGCCAGCCGGCACTCTTCGAGAATAGCGGATTCCGCTGCTGCTTTGTCGGGTGTGCGCTGTACCCAGCTACTTAGCGACGGATAGCGATCAGCTGAGGCGATATGCTTGGCGCCGCCTAGCCAAGTCGCAATGCGCTCAGGCTCGGGCAGGGTGGCCGAAAGCAGCGTCAGCCGCGGCGGTGTACGATGTTGGTCTTCTGCCAGTAGCAGTAGCCCTGTGACGAGTCCTTCCAGGGTTCGACCTCGCCGCTCATCAATCAGCAGGTGCGCCTCATCGACGACGACGCTGCCGATGCTGGCAATGAAGTCATCATGTGCGGGATTCCTCAAGAGGAGATCGAGGCGCTCCGGCGTTACCACCAGGATCTCACCCTCATCGGGTGGTGGGTCGGAGAGGAACTCATTGGTGTTGCGGAACTCTCCCGTGCTGAGTCGTACCGACGGCTTCTGTCCGAGTAATGGCGCCAAGCGCGCAATCAATTCGGTTAGCGTTTGGGTCTGCTCATTGGCGATAACTCGCATCGGCTCAATCAGCACGGCTCGTTGACCCGCCAGGCAGCAGCGCAGCAATTCGGCATGGGCGCATAGGCTTTTGCCCGAGTTCGTCGGTGCAGTGATGACGAGGTGCTGGTGACCTCCCACTATGCTGGGCAGGGACTGTGACTGGATTGGCCGGAGCCCATGGGGGCACCAGGCTCGCAGCAGTTGCGGCCACGGGTGGGGTAATGTGGGTAACTCGTGCGCGGGTCGCGTGTCAGTTCCCAGCTTGCCGGCAGGAATGCGGGTCAAGGTCTGCCACCCACGGAGAGACTTGCGCTGCGGGCAACGGCGGACAAAGGCAGATGGTCGGTGGCAGGATCAAGCAGGTGCGAAAGGTTCCTGAGTGCCAGTTGCATACGGCCCAGCGGGGTGAGCTCTTCTTCGGCTACAGGGGGAACACGTGGGTTCAGGTGGCGGCCGTTGGCTGCGTACTTTACGAACGAGCTGGAGTCGGTGCTGTCTGCGCCCCATTGGAGGCAATTTCGGACCATAGTGGGGCTGCCGACGCCAAACACGTGAATGGGTCCATCCCATTCGGTTCTTACGGCCTCGACCACTGTCTGGACATACTCCGGGTCACGCAGGCGCGGCACCATGCCTCCAATGGCTATGCCCGCAAAGGTCCGGTCGAAATGATGCATGGTGGCATAGCTACGGGCCGACTCCCGGGCGGAGTC
Organism: Pseudohaliea sp.; assembly: GCF_054552115.1. Taxonomy (NCBI): domain Bacteria; kingdom Pseudomonadati; phylum Pseudomonadota; class Gammaproteobacteria; order Cellvibrionales; family Halieaceae; genus Pseudohaliea; species Pseudohaliea sp. The sequence goes on from NZ_JBTOLW010000009.1 coordinate 93,817, forward strand.
TTTGTCCCAGCATTGCAGGCTGGCGTAGAGGCGTAGATCAGGCCGACGATTGTTCCTCAAAGCCCACTCGGCATTGGCAATGGTCGCTTCAAGTCTCCGTTTGCGCTCTTGCTTTGCTTCAAGGCCTGGCGGGATCGGGAAGTCGAGCGTCGCCCCAATTTCCGCATGCCGCATCTGTCTTTGCAGAACGAGGTCAGGCGTAATGAGGTCGCCGCTAGCTGTCCTGATGCCGAAAACCCCGTCTCTTTCGATGACTTCGGAGCCCTCGAAAAGCAGCGCAAAGCCTCCCGAATCGACGAATAGCGGCATGCCAGGGTGATCACCCGGGTATTCTTCGAGGTGAGCCGCGTAGTGGTGCGAGACCAATACACACTGGCACAGGCGCGGCAGGTAGGGGCGAATGAGATTGTCGAGCGGGTACTTGTCACCGAAGGTAGTCACCGGAAAGAACGTGGGCAGCAGTATCTTGCCCAACCGAGTCTGGAGTGTTCGCTGCCCGAAATCACTCATGGCACCACCTGCGTCCGAGGGCGAGATCGGCTAGATGCCCGGCAAGACTTGCCGGTGGTTTTAGCTCAGAAACTCTAGCTGCCAGCTCGCTGAGCGGGCTATCTTTGAGAAACAAACGGGTGGCCAGACGGTGCTTGCACCACCACCCCGATCCGTTCTGGATGTAATCGGCGCAATCGCAGCTGTCGTCGACTACCAGGTGCTCGTCCGCGCCTCCGGAGACACAGAACCCGTCGTTTGTGCGGATGACTCGTAACTGCATTGCTCGACGGAGTCGGCCGGGTTCGATATCAGGAGGCCAGCCGGGAGGGCAGGGTAGACTCCGGGGCTTTTTCTTCGGAGAGCTCGCCTCGTCGAATGGGCTCGTGTCCTTGACCAGCTCGTTCGCAGCCAGGATCCAGCCCGTCGCGCGTTTTGTTCCGATGCCAGGTATCTCAGCAAGTGTTGTGGGTTCCTCCAGGCAGAGATCCTCAAGGTCCTCGATGCCGGCTTCGAATAACCGTCTGGCGAGCTTGCCACCGCACCCTGGGATTCGTGTCAGCAGCACCGACTTCCCGGGTAATCCATACTCGAGCTGCAGAGCGAGTCGGCGCAAACGTCTATGGAGTCTGGGCCCAATGAACGCCTCAATCGTCTGCCCACTTCCCGACTCGACAGAGTCATCGAGAACAGTATGAAGCTCGGTACTGGCCAGCAGTAGCCTCACCAGATTCTCGCGTAGGAGGTTGGCATCGCTGGGGTAAAGATCGAGCTGCTGGCAAAGCTCACTGAGGTCGCCGTCTTGTAGGTAACGCCAGGCAGTCACTCCCATGACAACCCCCGCTGCTACTGCGCGGGGTGCGAGGTCAGTTGGGGGGGGCTTGTCGAGCAGTATGCTGGGAATGTCGGCAATCTCCCGTTCTAGCGCTTCGACAACCTCGATGGCAATGGGCAGCTGTGGTCGCAGGTCGATATCCCAGCAATGATGCAGGAGAAGGTCAAAGTCCGTCAGGTGCTCTGACGCTGTGATAGTTTGCAGGGCGATCATGTGCTTTGCCGTGGCGGGGGTGAGTTGATGGCGAACGGCAACCCAGCCGATCGACGTGGGGCGTAAGAAGCCTTTCTCGTCCTCTTCGATAAAGCCTGCTTCCAGCATTGCTGCCAGGCAGTCGTCCAGTCGGCCGCCGATCTCCGGGTCTTGACGCTGTGCCAGTGTGGCCGGCAAAAATGAGGCGCGGAGTTGCGCCCGGGTTCGGCAACATCTGCTAGCCACTTCGATTAGGATCTGCTCAGCGAGACGCGCCGGATGCGCAAGTTGACTACGGATAGGTTCGGGTTTGGCGCGCTCATAATCGGGCATCGACTTCGACCAGCAGGGCGCAAGCAAGATAGCTCTGCCCTCACCATCTTGTCCGGGACGTCCAGCACGACCGGCGCGCTGAAGGTAGTTCCAAACCGGGAGGGGGGCAAAGGTCTCACCGTTCCAGCGCGTGCTGTCTGCGATAATGACCGTGCGACAGGGCAGATTAAGGCCCATTTCTAACGTTGGTGTGGCGACGAGGCAGTTGAGAGCGCCTGCTCGGAACTTCGCCTCGATATCGCGACGAACCTCAATACTCAGGCCGGCGTGGTGGTGCGCCGCCAGAACACCCTTCGCCGTAAGCGTTTTCGCCATTTGTTCGGCTCGTCGTCTGCTAGAAGCAAATACGAGTGATTGACCCTTTTCGCTCGTGGTTTCTTTGACAAGATCTGTGACCAGAGTGGTTTTGTCTGCTAAGCGCTTGAAACGGCGAACCTCGTGCTTCAGGCGTACGGGGCGCCAGTTGCTGTGATAGGAAACGCCATCTAACCAGGCAGCCAGCTCCCGATGGTTACTGACGGTGGCAGATAACCCGAGCACCCTGCAGAAAGGGTTGACCCGGCTTAGCCTGGAGATTGTGCCCTCGAGGCGCGGGCCTCGGGTTGGGTCCATGAGCAGATGTAACTCATCGACGACAACAAGGCCAAGCTTGCTCAGCCAGCCTAGGTGACGTCGCCAATGGCGCAGGATGCCGTCCAGACGCTCATAAGTACAGATGATTACGTCCGCATCGCGGTAGGGCGCGGGCCCGCTCGAAGTTGCGTAGTCACCGGTAAAAATGCCGACCTTGCTCTCAGGCCACCGCGCGTCCCATGTCCGGATCTTTTCCTCCGCAAGTGCCTTGAGAGGCGTCAGGTAGGCAACCCGCTCGCCGCGGGCAAGAGCTCGATCCATGGCCATCTCGGCAATGGTTGTCTTGCCGGCCCCGGTGGGGAGGGACACCACCGCCGAAAAACCCAAATCAATGATGCCGTGATCGAGAATGGCTTGCTGCGGTGGGAAGAGGGCGCTTGTCATCGACTCGGCGAAATCTAAAGGGTGTAGAAAAGATCATATATCTATGCTTTTATGCGTCAATAGGCTTAGCTGAAAATGATTAAATAGTATCTGTGCTTGGACAGAATCTGCGTCTTATGCTCTGGCTTGAGGGGCTGCCACCGGACGCGTGGGCACGCCATGTTGCCGATATCGTCGGGTCTGGCCCGGCCGAGGCCAGGGCGTTACTCGAGTCCCGAATTGCCTCGCTGGCCACCCTGAAAAGGCTGGAGGCTCGCTTCGGCGTTGCTGGGGAGGAGTTACTGTACGCAGATCTCTTGGCTGAGAGCGGCAAAAATGTTCTGCGGGAGAACCTCCGTTATCTACTTCAGGAGCGCGGCAGCAAGAAGCGGATGGCGGATGCCCTAGATCTGAATGTCAATACGGTGTCAAAGTGGATGTCGGGACGATCGACACCGCAGGCATCGAATCTTCAGGCGATCCTACGGTACTTTGACTTTCCCACCTGGACTGATCTCACTAAAGAGCCAGTTTTTCTTAGTCTCGAACCCACATCCGTGCAGCAGCAGCGCGCCTGGCTAATCGAGCGGGTCCATGCCGTGGACGTGAGGGTGATTCGACGGCACTTTGCATCTTTGCATAAAATCTTGATAGATGGAGACGCGTAGCATCTCGAGCACGCAACCTCGTGTCATTTTTTGCCATAGGTGACCAAGTAAACCCTCAGCGCCTTGGGACAAGCAGGTGCCCGATGGTGCAAGGGCGACCCCAACTTCAATCAGCAGGGAATGAAGTTACCGATCTAGAAACTCGATTGCCGCGTAAAGCACGGCCGCCCCCTTCGTCAGCTCGCGCGCACTCGTAAATTCTCTCGGCGAATGACTCACCCCACTCCGACTAGGCACAAAGATCATCCCCGTCGGCCACCGCGCCGCCATGTTTTGCGCGTCATGCCCGGCACCGCTCGGCATTGCGAGGCTGCTGTAGCCCAACTCATCGGCCGCTGCCTGGATGGCCGCCTGAATCTCCGGATCCGTTGGCGCCGCGGCGTGGGTGAGGGTCGGCTCGATGGTGATCACTACCTCACCCGCGTCTGCGATCGCTGCTGCACGCTCCCGGATCTCTGCAATGGCTTCGGCCACGGGCGCGTGGTCCAGGTCCCGCATCTCCAGCACCAGCTCCACGCGGCCTGGCACGATGTTGGACACGTTCGGGTGCACTTTCAGTTCGCCCACGGTGCCTACCAGGCGGCCGCCGTTCACGTTCACGGTCTCATTCACGGCCACCACCAGCTTTGACGCGGCGAGGAGGGCATCCTGCCGCGCGTTCATAGGGGTAGTGCCGGCGTGGTTGGCGGTGCCCTGCACGGTGATCGCCCATTCGTCGATACCGACGATACCCTGGACCACGCCGATGTCGATGCCGGCATTGTCGAGGTAAGGGCCCTGCTCGATGTGCAGCTCTATGAAGGCGGCGAGTTCTGCCGGTGAGCGCTCGGCCATGGCGACGGCCTCGCTTACGCCGCCGAGGAAGTCGATGCCCTCGGCCACGCTGCGGCCGCTGTTGGTGACGAAGGCGAGGTCTTCCTCGCTGAGCTTGCCGATCATAGCGGCGCTCCCGAACAGGCCGTCCTCCTCGGCTACAAAGACCAGCAACTCCAGCGGGTGACGGGTGGTGATACCGGCGTCGTTGAGCATCGACATTATCTCCATCGCCGCCACCACGCCGGCCTGGCCGTCGTAGTTGCCGCCGTTCGGCACCGAGTCGATATGCGAGCCGAAGGCGATGGCCGGCAGCTTCGGGTTGCTGCCGCGCCGGGTTGCGATGATGTTGCCGGCGGCATCCATGCGGATGCTCAGGCCGAGCCCGGCGAGTTCGCCGAGCAGCCATTCCCGCGCCGCCTTGTCTGCCTCGCTGAAGCCCGGGCGCGAGGTGCCGCCTTCCGGCGTGCCGCCGAAGGTCGCGAGCTTGTCGATGCGGGCCTGGATGCGCGCGGGATCGGCGGTGACCTCGGCGAGGCTGGGCAGGGCGATGAGCGTTAGTAGTAGCGACAGAATTTTGAGCGTTCGCATGGGCATCGTGACTCTATGGGCTTTACAAGGGAGCATACACGTGATTGGTTTTGAGGGTTCTCGGGTGGGCATCGGGGACGCTTCCGTGGCGCACCTGCGGTGCTTCCCGGGTGGCTGTTAATGATGAAACTGAGGTTGTGACTGCCTGCTGGGCTCCCTGCAGAATACTGTATACGTATACAGACTCTTTGAGGGCCTACCCATGAACGCCGCCATCCCCCATGCGCCCCTTCACACCCTGGAAGACCAGATCGCTGAGCTTGCCGCTCACATCAGCGCAGCTACCTGGCGACTGCTGGCACTGATTCGCGAGTATGACCTCCGGGCCGGGTGGAACTGCGGTGCTGCCAAGTCCTGCGCCCATTGGCTCAACTGGAAGTGCGGCATCGGCCTGGGGGCGGCCCGCGAGAAGGTGCGGGTAGCGCATGCACTGGCGGAGTTGCCGCAGACCAGTGCCGCATTCCGCGAGGGCCGCATCAGCTATTCCAAAGTGCGTGCCATCACTCGCGTCGCGACGCCTGAGAACGAGGACTACTACCTCATGATTGCCCACCATGGTACCGCGGCTCATGTGGAGCGGCTGGTCTCGGCCATGCGGCGCCTGAGCCGCGAAGAGGCGCAGGAACAGCTCGCCCAGCGCAAACTCTCCTGGTACGTGGATAGTGACGGCTCCTATTTGGTCCGGGCCCGCCTTGCGCCGGAGCAGGGCGAGCGCCTGCTGCGAGCGCTTGAAGCCGCCGAGGAGGAGCTGCCGCTAGATGACACGGTCACCCGGTCGATGCGTCGTGTTGACGCGCTCGAGCGGATGGCCGACAGCTATCTTGCCAACGGTGCCGGCGACAGCAGCGGCGGCGACCGCTACACGGTGCACGTGCATACACGCGTCGAGGCGCTGGAAGCAGCCGCCGTGACGGAGGAAGACGTTTCCGCGGAGACGTCCCGCCGAGCCGCCTGTGATTGCGGGGTGGTGCACTGGCTGGAGAACGACCGTGGGCAGGCGCTGGATATCGGCCGGCGTTCCCGTAACATCACACCGGCCTTGCGGCGCGCCTTGGAGTACCGCGACGGCGGCTGCACCTTCCCGGGCTGCACCACGCGCCATCATGTCGATGCCCACCACGTGGTGCACTGGGCCGACGGGGGTGAGACAAAGCTCGACAACCTTGTGCTGCTCTGTCGGCACCACCATCGCCAGGTGCACGAGGGTGGCTACGGTGTGGCGTTGTCGCCGTCAGGGGAAAAGCGTTTCCGCGATCCCAAGGGCACTCTGGTGCCGACGGGCCCCGATACACGTTTCCGCGGAAACGTCCTTGCGCTGCCTTCCGCGCACAGCGTTGCAGGGCTCGAGATCGACGCGGGCACCCTGCCGCCGCGCTGGCAGGGAGAAATCATGGACCTTAGCCTTGCGGTTCAGGCGCTGGTACAGCGGGATGAGAGGAGTGGTGATCATGAAAACGGTCGACATCGGCCAGGCGATGGCGAAGCTTTTCGATCTGGTGGATAAGGTTGCCAATGGCGATTCTTTCTTGATTACCAGGGACGGTGAGCCGGTAGCTCGCGTTACGCCCATTGCTGACGCACGGTCTGGCGAAACAAGGCGACTGGGTTTTCTTGCCGGAGAGTTCAACGTTCCCGATGATTTCGATCGCATGCGGCCACGCTGCGGCCGTTATTGGTGACGAAGGCGCTGGCCTGGGCGTACGTATTGACGTACGCATTCCTTCGCTTAAGCTGTTGTCGTCAACCCCGGAGGGTGCCCAACATGACTGACATCAGCGCGACCGAAGCACGTAGCAAGCTTTACCGGCTCATCGATGAAGCGGCCGAGTCTCATCAGCCCATCGTTATCTCCGGCAAGCGCAACAGCGCGGTGCTGGTGGGCGAGGAGGACTGGGCGGCCATTCAGGAGACGCTGTTTCTGCTGTCAGTGCCGGGTATGCGTGAATCGCTTCGGGAAGGGCTGGAAACACCGGTCGAGGAATGCGCCGAGGAGCTCGATTGGTGAAATGGAGGCTGGTGTTCACGCGCCAGGCTCAGAAAGACGCGAAAAAACTGGCGGCGAGCGGCCTCAAGCCTCAGGCGCAACAGCTTCTTGAACTGCTAGCGGAGGATCCGTTCCGCAGGCCACCGCCCTTCGAGAAACTGGTGGGTGACCTTTCGGGGGCCTACTCGCGGCGGATCAACATCCAGCACCGGCTGGTCTACCAGGTGCTCACAGAAGAGCGCACGGTGAAGATTCTGCGCCTCTGGAGCCACTACGAATAAGCCGGCAGTGAGTAGGCCGACATAGCACGTACCGTTCAGGCATTCAGGTAGTGATGCCAGTACAACTGCGTCGCCACGCTCCGGTACGGCCGGTAGCACTCCCCCAGTTCCTCGAGCAGTGCAGGTCCTGGCCGTTCCTTGAGCCCCTTCACTGACTGCACCGCCTTAACCAGCGCCAGGTCGCCAACGGGCCAGAGGTCCGGGCGCTTGAGAGCCAGCATCAGGTAGCAGTCCGCCGTCCAGTGGCCGACCCCGGTGATGGCCGTGAGCAGGGCACGTACTTCGTCGTCGGGCTTGCGCTGTAGCGCGTTGATGGGCAGCTCGCCGGCCTCGATGGCCTCGGCCACCAGGCGGGTGTAGCGCAGCTTCTGCCGGCTGAGGCCGGCTGTGCGCAGCGTGTCGTCGCTGAGGGCCAGGTAGGCTCCCGGCGTCAGCGCCTCGACCAGCGCGAGCACCTTGTCGTAGGTGGCTTTCGCTGAGGCGAGGGAGACCTGCTGCTCCAGGATGATGTAGAGCAGGGTGGGGAAGCCCGCCGGCCGGCTGCGGAAGGCCGGCGGGCCATGGCGCTCGACGATGGCGGCGAGATCCGCATCCTCCGCCGCCAGCGTCTCTATCGCCGCCCGCTGCCCGGCGCGGGTCAGGGCTTTCACGGGGCGGTTTGCGCGCCTGCCGCCTTCTCCGCTTCGTCCATCCCGTGCTCTCGGTCGAACCAGGCCAGGATATGCCCCACCTTCTCCACCAGCTGGCTCGGCCGTTTCGCGATGTTATGCGAGGCGCCGGGCAGCTCCACGAGCACCGTGGGCACCTTGCGGTACTTGAGGGCGTGGTACAGCTGCTTGGCCTGGGAGGGCGGGGTGCGCAGGTCGTCGAGGCCGACCATGACCAGCGTTGGCGTGGTGACGTTGCCCACGAGGGAGATGGGCGAGAACTTCAGGTAGTCGTCCGGGTTGGTCCAGGGGGTGCCCGGGTAGCGTGTGTGGTAGTACCAGAACCAGTTGTCGGCGTTCAGGGTCTTGCTGTACCAGTTCATCACCGGCTTGATGACCGCCGCGCTCTTGAAGCGGTCGCTCTTGCCGATCATCCAGGCGCTCATGATGCCGCCGGCGCTGCCGCCGGTCACGTAGAGTTCGTCCGGGTCGACGTAGCCCCGGGCGATCACGGCGTCGACGCCGCTCATGATGTCGTCGTAATCCTCGCCCGGGTAGTTGTGGTAGAGGAGGTTGCCGAACTCCTCGCCGTAGCCGGTGCTGCCCCGCGGGTTGGGGTAGAACACGACGTAGCCGGCGGCGGCGTAGAGCTGGATCTCCGGGGAGAAGCGCTCGCCGTAGTTGCTGATGGGCCCGCCGTGGTTTTCCACCAGCAGCGGGTACTGCTTCTCCGGGTCGAAGTGCGGCGGCTTGACGATCCAGCCCTGGATGTCGCGCTCGTCGTGGGAGCTCTTCCACCAGAATTCCTCGACTTCGCCCAGGGCGCGGTGCGGCAGCAGGTCGCCGTTCAGGTCCGTGAGCAGCGTGAGGTCCTCGCCGCGCACCACCGCGAGCTCGCCCGGGTGCTCGGGCCGGGTGAGGTTGTAGGCCACTACGCCGGTGCGTGAGACGGAGAAGGAGCCGCCGCCGTAGGGCCGGCCGATGGTGGCGCCGCCCAGGTTGTCGGCCACGGGGGTGAAGTCCCCGGCGAGCGTCGTAAAGCTGATTTTCGAGCGGCCGCGGTCGTCGTACTGCACGTAGAGGCCGCTCGAGTCGCCGGCCCAGGCGATGGCGCTGATGGAGCGGTCGAGCCCCGGGAGCAGCTCGACCACGCCGGTGCCGTCGGGCCTGGCTACGCGCAGCCGCGTCACCTGGTAGGCCTCTTCCTTGTCCTTGAAACCGAGCCAGGCAACGTGTTCGCCGTCCGGAGAGGGCGCCGGGTGCGTGTCGGGGCCCGGGGTGCTGGTGATCGCGGTGGTCTTGCCGGTGCTGACATCCACGGCATAGACCTCGCTGTTGCGGTAGTCGTACTCCCAGTTGTCGCTGCGGTTGCCGGTCACGTAGAGCGTAGCGCCATCCGCCGACCAGGCGGGTGAACGGTGGTGGAAGTCGCCGCTGGTCACCTGGCGGGCCGTACCGCCGTCGGCGGGTACCACGAAGACGTGGGAGAAGCCCGGTTCCAGGTAACCCTGGCCGTCGCGCTCGTGGTAGAGGCGGTCCGTGATGCGGGCGGGCTCCGCCCATTCCGCGCCCTCGGGCTTGTCCAGCTTCTGCTCGCTGACGACGGGCGGCTCGGCATCGATCTGCATGGCGAAGGCCAGCTGCCGGCCGTCGGGGCTCCAGCGCAGGTGGTCCGGGCTGGCCGGCAGCTGCGTGATGCGCGCGTCCTGCCCCGTGGTCAGCCAGTGCACGAAGATCTCTGCGCCGTCCCTGTCGCCGGCGCTGCGCACGTAGGCGATGCGGCTCCCGTCCGGTGACCAGCGCGCGCCGCTTTCATTGCCGTCATGGCTGGTGAGCTTGTGCTGGCCGCTGCCGTCCGCTGCCGCCAGCCACAGGTTGCCGCGGCGCTGGTCGGTCATCACGTCGAAGCCCATGCGGCGGTACACCACCTGTGCGCCGTCGGGTGCTACCTGCGGCTCAGCCGCCCATTCCAGCGCGAACACGTCCATGGGCGCGAACGGTGGCTGGTCCGCGGCCTGCACCCCCGCGGAGCCGGCAAGCGCGCCGGCGAAGGCGAGGGCGGTGAGTGCGGGGGCAAGGCGATGGGGCACGGTCGTTTGCATCTCTCGGCTCCGGTTCAGCGTAGGGGGCAGATGCTAGCACGGCGTGGGGGGCGCTTTGACAGCCCCCCGGGCGCGGCTGTTACGGTGGAAGGCTGATTCATTCGACTGGGAGCAACGACAGCATGCCAAAGGTAAAACTGGCGATGACGACTTTCCTGCGTGGCGGCGCCCTTGCCGCGGCGCTCACGGCGCTCGGCGTGACCACCGCCCTGGCGCAGCCCATGATGCAGGGCGGCGCACCGGCGGCCGCGGGCGGTGGTGAGGCAGCGGCGCTCATGCAGCGGCTGCAGGAAAAGCGCGCACGCCTCGACGAGCTGAATGAGCAGCTCATGGCCCTGCAAGAGCAGGCCATCGATGCCAATCCGGACCTCGCCAGCGAGCGCGAGGCGCTGCAGGACTACGTCGAAGCCGGCATGAAAGACGCGGGCTACAACGTAGCCGAGGGCCGCGCGCGCATGGAGGAGCTGCAGGCAGACCTCGAGGACGACTCGCTCAGCACGAGCGAGCAGCAGGAGAGCCGCCAGGCGCTGCGCGCCGAGCTGGGCGAGATGCGCGAGGCGCAGCAGCAGGTGATGGCCGGTGACGAGTTCAAGAACAAGCGCAACGCGCTGAACGAGGGCGTGCTCGCCGCCATGGAAGAGCAGGACCCGGAAGTGCGCACGCTGCTCGCCGAGCTCCAGCGCGCCCAGGCCGAGTACCAGCTCATGGCCCAGCAGATCATGCAGCAACAGCAGGGCGGCGCAGCCACGCCCCCGCAGTAGCGCCACCCCCGCGGGCGGGCATCGCGCTCGCCCCGCTTTTTCCAGGAATCATTCCACGGTTTGTTTCCGTCTTTTTTCACTCAGCTATTCACTCAGCAAGTTCCGGGAGCTATACGATGTTCATGCGTAGGCACTTGCTAACGCTTTTCTTACTCCTTGCAAGCGCAGCTGCGCAGGCCGCCGGGCCGTCGGCGCCGGCGCTGCTGGCTTATCCCTTTCTCTGCCCGAGCTGCGACAGCGCGCAGGTCACGACGCTGCGTTACGGCGCCGATGGCCTCTCCCTGGCAGAGACCCACGCCACCGGCGAGCAGCCCATGCTTCACCCGGATGGCGATGCCGCCGCCGGGCATCCGGGCGAGTGGATCGCCGGGCCGCGCACCCGGGGGCAGCCCGGCCGGATCCAGCGCTGGGAGGGCGAAGTCGGCACGGACTTCATCGAGGTGCAGCTCGACAGCCCCATCGTCGAGGGTGAGCGCTATGCCGCCACGCGGCGCCTCGCGCTCGCGTCCGAGAAGCCCGGCAAGAAAAGCTGGAGCATCGACGGTGTCGCCGTCTCCGTGGTCCGGGGGGAGAAGGACCGGACGATCGCCGGTTATCCCGGTGACCACTGGCGTGCCTCCCTCACCTGGACCCGCACCACCTATGACCGCGACGGCGAGGCGACCGATAGCGAGGACAAGGCCGTGCGCTACGAGCTGTGGACCACCGGGGCGCTGCCGTTCTCGCCGCTGCCCTACGAATACGAGCCCTTCAAGGGCAACCACGTGAAGCCCTGGCTAGCAGGTCCCGTGGCGGACCACCTCATGCGCGAGCTCACCGGCGAACTCGCCGGCCACGGTGCGTTGCTGCGCGCCGAGGTCGTCGGCGAGAGCGATGCCACGCTCACCCTGGCGTCTGCGCTGCCGGCGCCGCCGCTGGAAGCCGACCGCTTCGCGGGGCTGCCGGTGGTGGCCAGTGAGCAGGTCGACGCGTTTGCCGGCCCGCTGTTCATGACCTCGCTGCTGCGCGACGGTATGCTCGGTGGCCCGGGTACCGCGACGCTGACTATCGGCGACCGGGAGCTGGCGGGCCGCTCGGCGTGGACGCTGAACAGCGCCGGTGACCTGGTCATTGCGCTGGCCGCGCGCGAGGAAAACACCACGGTGCTCCTGGTGCGGCCGGTGCTGGGTATGCCCGAGGCGGGCCGCCACGGCACAGCGACGCGCCCTGCCATGACCGCCCTGCAGGCGATGGATGAGGCGGCGCTTGAGGCTCATGCCCGGCGCTTTCAGCTCTATGGTGTGGCGGCAGGGGGCATGCTGCCGACCGTGTTGACCGGCTTTGACGGCGGCGAGGTGGTGCTGACGCAGGCGGAGGACGGACTGGTCGCCGGGCGCGTGTCCGGGCACATCGACACCTTGCCGACGGCCCAGCCGGGCAACCGGCGGCGCGTCCCGGTGGTGCTGCAGTTCGAGGCGCCCGAGGGTCTCGAGGCTTTCCGCTTTCGCAGCCCCGAGGCCCGCTTCTATTGAGCAGGGCGGCGGGCGCGGCGGTGCGCGCCGCGATGGAAGCGGTGCGCTCAGGCCCCGCGTGGCGCGTAGGCGTTACACCAGCCAGTGCGCTTCACCTGCTCGCCATTGAACAGCGGGCATGCGCCCCAGTCAGCGCTGCCGCCCTGGTACAGGGCGCAGTTCGCACACTGCTGGCCCTCCTCATAGCGCGGCTGCGCGTCGGGAGAAACGGTAGAGGCGTCGTGTACATAGGCGAGCTGCTTCGCCCGTGCGCTGTTCTCGTCGACCTTTGGCAGCTTGCCGGCGTCGCTCGCGATGGTGTCGGGTTCGGCCTCCTGCGCCCGGGCATCGGAACGATCCATGCTCATGCTGCTGTCACTGTCACTGGCCTGGTCGCTCCCGGCCATCCCGTTGTCCCCGGTGGCCATCTCGCTGCTCTCGGTGGTCGGTGGCGTGGGCTCGGCGTCCGGTTCCGGCTTGATCAGTGCCGGCCGCGGAGCCTCGTCGTCACCGCCACAGCCGGCGAGGCCCAGGATGGAAACGGCCGCCGCGCCGCCGCCCAGGAGGGCGAGCGCGCGCCGACGGTCGAGCGAGGTGCTCTTTCCGTTTTCCGGCATGAAATCGGTCATGGTTTTTCCCTCCGTTTTTTTCCGTGTATGGGCTAACCGTAGTAGACCGGGACGAGGGTTGCGAGGATGAACGGGCTTTGTCGAGGTGGGCGACAAGCGCCTACACTGAGTTAACAGGAGGATTATATGGCCACTACCCGCGACACTTTCCTGACCTTCGGCGAGCTGCTGGAAGAGCTGGCCGGCAACAGCCGCCGGGCGTTGTCGGCGCTCGAGCACCGTGAGCACGGGAGCCCCGGGCAGGCCGGCGGCGACCGTTACTCGAGCCTCGTCGACTGGGCTTGCGAGCGGCAGCGGTACCTTGTCGAGGGGTTGGAGGGGCTGGCCGAGCGCGGTTCACCAGCGCTCCTCGAGCGCTACCTGCAGTATCTTCCCGAGCTTGGCCCGGGCCCGTCGGCAGCGGATCGGGAGGCGGTCTTCAACTGGACCCTCGATGCCAACAACCTGGCGCTCGAAGTCCTCTCCGACCTGCAGCACAAGACGCTCGCCCCGGAAGTGGAAGCGACGATCGCGGACCTCGTGCGCCAGCTCGACGCCATCAACCGCAAGATCGCCATGGCCCTGAATACCGCGGGCGACGTCTGAAGGGCGGTTGCTGCAGGACATTCACTTCAACGCGAGACATTCACTTCACCGCGAAGAGGAGGTCGATCATGCGCGTTCAAGATGTCATGACGAAAAATGCCACTTATATCCCGGCAGCGATGACGCTCGACGATGCCGCCACCGTCGGCAAGACGGCCGCCGGTATCGCCGCCTAGCAGTGTCGTCAAAACAGTGAGCCAGCGCCGCTCCCGGCCCCCGGGGCGGCGCTTTTTTTGTGCCGAGCGTTCTTGCGCAGCCGGTCTAGAGGTCTGCGGCCATCCAGGTCGAGGGCTCCACCACGAAGCCGTTACGGGCATAGAAGCGCCGTGCCCGCGCGTTGTGCTCCTCCGTTTCGAGGAAAATGCGGGTGATGCCGCGGGCGCGCAGGTCGTCGTAGATCGCGGCGAGTGCCGCGCTGCCCAGGCCCCGGCCACGCTCGCGCAGGAAGATTTCATCGAGGAGCGCATCCCTGCCGCCGGATTCCAGGCTGTAGCTCCAGGTGAGTACGGCGTAGCCGCCGGGCGGGTCGCCGATCAGCCACACGACCCCATGGCTATCGTCGGCAAGGAGCGGGTCGAGGGCCGCGCGCACGCGGGCGTCGTCATAGGGGTGCTCGTCGATGGCGCAGAATGCCTTCACCAATGGCAGCAGCGTCTCGAGGTCCGCCGCCGTCGCCCGGCGCAGTACGGCGTCGGTCATGCTGTCAGGCGCCTAGGAGCCGCAAATTGATGACCTCGTCGATGGCGTCGAGGGCCGCCAGGGAATCTTCCCCGGGGCACTCGGCGAGGTCGATGATGTTGTAGGCCACGGCCTCCCGGCTCTGGTTGAGCATGTCGACGATGTTGATCTCGTGCTCGGCAATCACGGCGGTGATCTGGTTCAGCACCCGCGGCACGTTGCGGTTGCTGATGGTCAGCCGTACCGGTGTCGAGCGGGGCAGGGCGATAGTCGGGAAGTTCACCGAGTTGCGGATGTTGCCGTTCTCGAGGAAATCCATGAGCTGGTCGGCGGCCATGACAGCGCAGTTGTCCTCGGCCTCGCCGGTGCTCGCGCCGATGTGCGGCGTATGCAGGACCTTCGGGTGGCCGAGCGTCTCCGTCGTGGGGAAGTCGGTTACGTAGCGGTGCAGCCTGCCCGCTTCGAGGCCCCGCAGGACCGCCGCGGCATCGACGATCTCGCCGCGGGCGAAGTTCAGTAACACGAGACCCTCCCGGGCACCGGAGAGCAGGCCTTCACCGATCAGCCCCCGGGTACTCTCGAGTACCGGGAGGTGCAGGCTCACGTAGTCGGCGTGGGCGAAGACGCTGGAGAGGTTGTCCATCTTCTGCACGTCGGAGGAAAGCCGCCAGGCGGCCTCCACGCTGATCGCCGGGTCGTAGCCCACGACTTTCATGCCGAGGGCCAGGCCCATGTTGGCCACCAGCGAGCCGATGTTGCCGAGGCCGACCACGCCGAGGGTCCTTCCCATGAGTTCCGTGCCGGCGAAGCGCTTTTTCTCCGTCTCCAGGTAGGCGTCGAGGTCGTCGCGCGGGGTGAGTCCGTCCACGAATTGCATGCCCGCATAAATGTCCCGCGAACCCAGCAGCATGCCGGCGAGGACCAGTTCCTTCACCGCGTTGGCGTTGGCCCCCGGCGCATTGAATACCACGATGCCCCGCTCGTTGCAGCGCTCCAGCGGGATGTTGTTCACGCCGGCACCGGCGCGCGCGATAGCCTTCAGCGTGTCAGGGAACGGCTCCTCGTGAAGGTTATGGCTGCGCAGCAGGAAGGCGTCCGGGTGCGGCAGCTCGCTCGCTACCTCGTAGTGTTCCCGGTCGAAGCGGTTGAGGCCTTTTACCGAGAGCTGGTTGTAGGTGCGAATCTTGAGCATGGGCGCGGTCCGTTCACTTTTCCAGGCGGGCGTGGATTGTAACCGCAACGCCGCCGCCTGCGGTCATCGCTGCGTCATGCAGTGTTCACGAATCGGTCATGGCGCTGTCAACAGCCAGTCATGGAAGCGGCGCAGAATCGCCTGCGATGCGGGTCGAGACGAAGCCCGCCACCACCAGGAGAGAGGAAGACCATGACCGGCTACATTGCCAACGGCCCAAGGATGAAACGCCACCCCCTGACCCTTGCCTGCGCTGCGGTCCTTGCCGCCGCCGGGGCCTCTGCCCAGGACGCACCGCCGGCCGGTGCTGCCATCGAGGAGGTTTATGTCATTGCCGAGAGCCAGGTCTTCGGCAACAACACGGTGACGGAAAGCATGAAGATGCAGCAGTCGCCGATCACCAGCGTCAACGCGCTCATCGACAATCTTCCCGGCGTCTCCATCCAGGAGGGTGACAGCTACGGCTTCGACGACTGGTCCACGACCATCGCCGTGCGCGGCTTCCAGAACAGCCTGTCGGAGCAGCAGATCGGCACCACCATCGACGGCATCCCGAACGGTGGCTCCAACTACGGTGGTGGCGCCAAGGCCAACCGCTATCTCGATCCCTCCAACCTCGAGACCGTCACCGTGTCCCAGGGCACGGCGGATATCGCTTCCCGCGCCCTCGACGCGCTCGGCGGCACCATCGACTTCGTGAGCTCGGATCCGGAAGCCGAGCAGCGCATCCGCGTGCAGGGCAGCGTCGGTGAATTCGACGCCGAGCGCTACTACCTGCGCTACGACACGGGCACCCTGGGGGGGCACACGCGCGCCTGGGTCTCCCTGTCGCACCAGACGGCCAGCGACTGGATCAACGGCGCCGCCGAGAACGAGCGTGACCACGTGGCCGGCAAGCTCGTCTCGACCTTCGACGCGGTCGAGATCACGGCCTACGCATCCTATGATGACATCCACGAGGACAACTACCAGCGCCTGTTCTCCCCGGAAGAATTCGCCAGTAACGACGGCTGGGATCGGCTGACCGACACCTGGAGCGGCATTCCCTACGTCGACCAGGTCTACCGCCGGGGCTGGTCCACGCTGCGGGAGAACTTCCTCGGCTATGTGAAAGCAGCCTTCCGTCCCACGGAAGGGCTCGGCGTGACCGTTGGTGGCTACTACCACGACAACGAGGGTCGCGGCGACTGGATTCCGCCCTACCTGGTGGACGTGGTCGACGACCAGGGCGGGCCGGAATCCGAGGCCCTCGGCAATGCCGGTGTCAACGGCGGCTCGCTGCTCGGTCTCATCAACTTCGTGGATGGCGAGGGCAATCGCCTGTCGCCGGCGCCCGGCTGTGTGTCCTCGATCACCTTCCCCTACGGTGGCGCCGGGGCACAGTATGACCCGGCCTGCTACCCGGCGGGTGCCATCGCCGTGCAGTCCTACCGGCACACCAATTACTGGAAGGAGCGCACCGGCGCCTTCGTCGACGCCGACTGGACTCTCGATGTCGGCGGCGTTGCCAACACGCTGCGCGGCGGTGTGTGGTACGAAGACCAGGACCGCGACGAGACCCGTACCTGGCAGAAGATCACCGACACCCGCGTGGGCATCGAGTTCGACGAGACGCCCTACTGGACGCAGTATGACCGGACCTATCCGCAGGAAACCTTCAAGTGGTACCTCGAGGACAGCGTCGACATCGGCGGCCTGACGCTCACCCTGGGCGCCAAGAAGTTCCTCGTCGACGTCGAGCGTGAAGACAACTTCAACGAAACGCCCGACGCCTCGGTCAACTCCGACTCCGACCTGCTCTGGTCCGGTGGCGTGCTCTGGCAAACCCCGCTGGACGGTGTCGAGCTCTTCGCTGGTTACGCCGAGAACTTCAAGGCCATCGCCGACGAGATCCTCGAGCGCCCCGACTCGGACCTCACGTCCCTGGAGCCGGAGACCGCTGAGAACATCGAGGCCGGCATACGCTACCGCGGTGACCGCCTGGCGCTCACGGCGACCTACTACGAGATCGACTTCAGCAACCGCATCATCTTCCTGAGCCCGGAAAGCGCGGCGGGACCCGACTACATCATCGGCACCAACGGTACCTACTTCAATGCCGGCGGTATTGATTCCTCGGGCTTCGAACTGACCGCGGATCTCGATCTCACCGACAGCCTGTCGCTCTACAGCGCCTATACCTACAGCGACTCCACCTACGTCGGCACCGGTGACCCGGCGGTAGACGCCGGCCTCGGCGTGGTGCCGGGCAACGACGTCGTCGGCATCCCCGACCAGCAGCTGGTGGTCTCCCTGGACTGGCGCCGGGACAACCTGCTGGCGGGCATCAGCAGCAAGTACACCGGTGACCGGCCGGTCCGCCTCGACAACAGCTGGGTCGCCGGGGACTACATCACCACGGACGTCTACCTGACGCTCTTCGGTGAGTCGGGCATGGGCACGGTGAGCGGCTGGAGCGTCACCCTGCTGGTGAACAATGCCTTCGACGAGTCCTACCTCGGCGGGATCGCGGGGGAGGGTGCCTGGATCGGCGCGCCGCGCACGGTGTCAGCTTCCTTCACCCTGGACCTTTAACGAGACAGACAAGCATGCATGGCACCCCTCTTGCCGGCGTTCTGCGCCGGCTTTTTTTTGGTTCTTCGAAGGTTTCCGGGGACGTTGAGCCCCTGACCTCACCCGCCGTATTGTGCCCGAGACCGCATGGGAATGGGGCACGGCAATGTTTGATCGCAAGACGGTGGGTAAGCTGGGCGGCTGGACGGGCTA